>JACQEW010000187.1 GCA_016200365.1 Nitrospinota bacterium | reverse complement strand
TTTGTGGCAAAGTGCAGCAGGTAGAGGTCTTTGCAATTTCTGAGAATAATTTCCACGACTTCCACAATATCTTTTCTCAAAAATATCTCGCCTCCGCTTAAATCGAGCCATGAGAATTTATTGGATTTTGAAAAGAATCTCTCGATTTCGGAAATGGTGAGCTCGGGGGTATCCCTTTTTTTCCAGATATTGCACATGATACATCTGGCGTTGCATTTAAAGGTCAGGAGGAAATTCAGCTTCATCGGGAAATTCAGAGGCTTAAAATTCGATATAAAAGATTTTTGCGCTAATTTTAAAAGTTGTCTCATCTTAGAAAATTATAAACAGGCACGGAGACACTGAGGAAAAATTATTTTTTGACACAGATTACACAGATTATTTATGATTTTTTAGTTATTTATTTCTGTGTTAACATAATTTAATGTTAAGGAATTTCAATGTTTGAGATTGCTTCCCCTTCGCTCCGCTCAGGGCTAAAGGCTCACTCGCTCGCAATGACACACAAACTAAAAGTGTCTTTGCGAGGGGCGAAGCCCCGAAGCAATCTAATTTATCTGTGTCTTTCAGTGTCGTTATTTTTTTGTCTTTCTCTGTGTGTCTCAGTGGTTAAAATCAGGTTTTTGTTACTCCTTAAACTGCATCTCGTAAAGCCTGCGGTATACCCCGCCACTTGCGAGGAGCTCATCATGTCTTCCTGTCTCAACTATCCTGCCGTCATTTAATACGATAATCCTGTCGGCATCGAGGATTGTCGAAAGCCTGTGTGCGATTACAACGGTTGTCCTGTCCTTCATGAGATTCTCCAGCGCCTCCTGAACAATCTTCTCCGACTCTGTGTCTAATGATGATGTGGCTTCATCGAGGATGAGTATTGCAGGATTTTTCAATATGGCCCTTGCTATGGACAGCCTCTGTCTCTGCCCTCCTGAGAGCTTAACACCCCTCTCTCCTATGACCGTATCATATCCTGCAGGCATCGCCATGATAAAGTTGTGGGCATAAGCGGATTGGGCGGCATTGTAAATATCATCCCTACTTGCATCAACCCTGCCGTAGGAGATATTGTTTTTCACAGTGTCGTTGAAGAGTATGGTCTCCTGAGTTACGATGCCTATCTGCCTTCTCAAAGAATTCAGTGTTAAATCCCTGATGTCATGATTATCTATCTTTATGCTCCCCTTTGTAACATCGTAGAATCTCGGTATCATGTCAACGAGCGTTGATTTTCCTGCCCCGCTGCTTCCGACCACTGCAATGACCTCTCCCTTTTTTACCTCCAGATTGATGCCTTTAAGAACCATTTCATTATCATTGTATTGAAACCAGACATCATAAAAAATTATCCTATCCCTAAATTCCTTTAATTCTCTTGTGCCGTCTTTGCCGATTGTATCCACATTTATATTTAGTATGTTAAATACCCTCTCTGCCGCTGCCATCGCTTGCTGAACAACGCTGTTCATTGTGCTCATTTTTTTTATCGGCTCGTAGAGCATGATAAGCGCAGTCATGAATGAAAAAAATGTGCCGGGAGTTGTAGCCCCGCTTATTACCCTATGCCCTCCATACCATATAACCACACCGGCTCCCACTGCACCGAATAGCTCCATCAGCGGGGACAGCATTTCATATCTCTTCGCCTCTTTCATGGTTGCCATCTTCTCCTGATTCTTCATGCTCAGCTCTCTAAGTTTTCTGCCGATTTTGACAATAAGAACTGCAATGAATGGGAAGACAATAAGCGACAGGGCTGCGAGTCTCCACTCCCTGTAAAAAATTATCCCCATTAGAATAAGAAAGGTAAAGGTCTGCCTGAAGAAATCCGCTACCACCTGAGAGGATACATGCCCCAGCATTGTTACATCGTTGGTTATCCTCGACATCAGCACAGCCGACGGCGTATTGTGGAAGAAGGAGAGGGGCATCTTCTGGATATGTCCGTACAGATCATTTCGTATCTTCATGATAATCTTCTGTCCTACAGATCTCATCAGATAGGACTGTCCGTATCTCGCCGCACCCTTAATTACATAAATCGAGACAAAGAGTATCGGAAGTATTTTAAGTATTGTGGTGTCCTTCCTCAAGAAGACATCGTCGAGCACAGGTTTTACAATCCATGCAGCAGCGCCTGTGGCAGCGGATACGACAACTGCCAGTATAATGCCTACCGTAAGCCTTCCCCAGTAAGGGCGGGTATAGGAGAGAAGCCTTTTTTTTATATTAGTTGAGTCATTCATGTTTAAAACCCAAGCGTATAGCGAATAGCGTATAGTAACTAATCGCTAATCGCTAACCGCTAACCGTTATTTGACATTTGGACTTTGTAATTTGACATTAGCTGTTTTTGAGGAGTTTAACTGCTGCCTCAACAACCTCATCAACCTGAATCGCCTGCATACAAATATTATTACTGCAATTCTCCTTTCTCGGAGTCTCGTAGCACGGACTGCACGGGAGGTGTTTGTTTATTACTATTACAGGAGAATCGAGACTCCACGGTCTCATCTTTGTCTCTATTGCAGGTCCCCACAGAACTATCAAAGCTGTTCCGACAGCGGCAGCTATATGGGCAGGAGAAGAATCTATTGATATTACCAGATTCATCTCCTTAATAAGCGCACCTAATTCAGGAATTGTAGTCTGACCTGCCAGATTCAAAACAGGGATTTTCAATCCCTCAAGAATAGTTTCATTTATCTTAAATTCATTTGATGAGCCTGTGAGCACAAAAGATGCAGATGTCTCTTTATGGAGTCTTGCAATGGTTTCTCTGAATCTTTCAAGGGGCCAGCTTTTTATTCCTGTTCTCCCCCTTTTGCCTGCAGGTCCAAAACCTGCATGGATGGCGACCCTGTTGGTGTTAATGGGCAGTCTATCTAAAAGCCTCCTGACCTTATCCGAAACGTCGTTTGTCCATGACAGGCTCATCGGAAATTCGCTTAAATCTTTACCTATTAGTGAGCCTAACTTAATAAAATTGGATATGACATGGGAGCCGGGAGAGAAGGCGATGCCTTCAAACCCCCCCTTCCCCCCTTTATTAAAGGGGGGCGGAGGGGGATTAAAGCCGTAAATTGCGACTGAATCAAATCTCTTTACAAGAGCTGCAAAAACAGGATTGCTCTCCAGCAGAAAAACCGCATCCCACTTTTCCCTTCGCATCTCCTTTGCCAGCCGCCGCTTTTCCATACTTATCCAGTAGGGCAGCTTGCGGTATTTTAAAGCATAAAGGGCGTCTATCTCATTATTGTGATGCAGGAGCGATACTGCATAATGGGATGTCAGAAACCCTATACGGGAATCAGGGAATGCCCTGCGAAGTGCAGATATAAGGGGTGTTGCCATCAATACATCTCCTATCGCACCTATACGGATGATTAAAATACGCCTTGAAACTTTTTTATGACGGGTCATCGTTAAAAACCATTCTATCAGCATTTTTTTTTCTTGACAAGCATCTTGAATTTGGTAGTATTACTCATTCCGCAATAATTTTTAAGAAGTCTATACCCCTTTAAGTTTTGACAGCTATTTTGATGAGGTGTTTTTATGAAGGAAACTCGCGAAGCAAAGGAAAAAGAGGGGTGTGGATGCACCATCGAAGATGTCCTCAAAAAGAACCTTCAAAAGCATCTCTCAAAGATGAAGCATCTCGATAATGGAAACCTTTACGATACAATAATCCACCTTGTCGAAGAACCCCTTATACGAATGGTTCTCCTTGAAACCAAAGGGAATCAGATAAAGGCTGCAGAGATATTAGCTCTTAACCGAAACACCCTCCGCAAGAAGATAAAGGAGCTTAAAATCAAGATTAAGTGAGCCTTCCTTTAAATAACCCACAAAGTTGATGATGTCCCAAATCCCGATATAGAGATGGCAAAAAAGAGAAAGACCCTCATGGATAAAAGGTTTCAGATGATATAAAATATCACCTGTAAGGTTAAACCAAAATATCCAGGAGGGTAAACAAATGATACAACAAACAGTATTTCCA
>JACQEW010000186.1 GCA_016200365.1 Nitrospinota bacterium | reverse complement strand
TTTGTTTAATATTATTCCATCTTCTTTGAGGTTTATGGCTTTGCCATCCCTTTTAGCCGCTTGACATTTATTCCTGTCAAATATATCAACTTTTTCAGAATGTTCGTTTAAAGTCCAGCCTACATATATTTTTTGATTGCTCCCCGTGAGCCTGTCGAAGCGGTCAAATTCAAATAAAAATACCTCTAACGGCAGGTGGTAAATATCCGATATATTTTTCTTAAAACTGCTGTCCCTTAAATACGCTGTCATTGTCTTATAGCCGTTATAGGCAGGACGGATTTTAAATGTTTCAGGGCTGCCATGATATATAAATTTGTGATGAGCCTCCGGAGACTCCTCTTCCTCCTGCGTTGGATTGTAGCCGTCATCGAGTATGCCTTCTTTATAACTTGCATAGTGTCCCCAGTAAACTCTGTCAATGTAACCGCCTGCCGCTGAAAGCACATAATATCGGACAAGGTAATCCGCGTATTCTTCTAAATTTGCCCTTCTTTCTTCAGAAGACCTGTAGAAATGGGCGGGGACATCGAGATTCCATTGGGTGAAGGAGCATACAAATGTTTTAACACCATATTTCTCGGAGATTAGATTTAGAAATCTCGATTTATTCAGCAGGTCCATCTTTGTTAAATTCCTTAAAAACTTTCCAAGAACATGCTCATCAAAGGCTTCGGGCTGTCCTGCCCTGTCTACAAAGAGATTGTCTGTTGACCCCTGAATATCAATCCTCTCATCCTTCATTGCCTCGAATATCGCTATCTGATAGAAAGGCTCAAAGTCCTGTATATTCGGCGCGAATATATTGACATCATATTTTTTTGCAGTTTCGGATGCAATCTTTAATGCCGTTATATAGTCGGGGATAGTATAACCCGACCACTGCTTACGATTCGGCACAGAGCCTATTTCATAATTTTTTATATATGGAGAAAATTTAGACATTACCTCTTCCAAAAACTTTCTCCATTCTTCCTGCGCCTCTTTTTCGTGCATCCTGCCTGCCTGCTCCTTTGATTGGACGAGATGGAGCAAAATATCAAATCCCCCATTACCCCCCTTTGCACCTCCCCTTTTATCCCCTCCTTCTAAAGGAGGGGAAGGGGAGGTGTATAAAGGGGGGGTGGGGGGATTTATGAGCTTATTTAAAAATCTCTCTATATGCACTTTATCCGATCCATAGCCATAATCCACCCTTACCGACCGGACGCCCATCTCCAGAAGATTTTTTATAATATGCTCATCCCCTTCAGGCGAATTTGACGGCGCAACGTTCAATCCGAAAAAGTATCTATCAATCCGATGCTCCCGGAACTCAGGTTTTCCCCTGAAATCCTTTAGATATACGGCTATATTTTTTATATTGGCAAAGAAGATAGCGTTGGCATGCGCAGCCTTTTTCTCGGCGGCGGCAGGAGGCTCTCCTGAAACAATGTAGATGATTTTGACTGCCGCAGAAAACTGGAATACAAAAATAGAGATACCTATTATAAATAAAAGCAAACCCCCTTTAATCGCCTTTTTGGTCATTTATATTTGTCTTTAAATAATTTTTCTTCATTGTTGCTTTCAATTAATATATTATATTACATAACCCAAATAAATCGGAAAAGAAAAAGAAAAAAGGGGATAGGGGGATGGCGGAGATATGGAGATATAGATAGAATTTGAAAAAGATAAACTTACAGAACTGATAATTCAGAGAATTGAAATAGAGTAATATCTCCCTATCTCCACTATCTCCTCATCCCCTTTACTTACACACTATTGTTGTTTGAGAATTTTTTTTAAAAACTGACAAAAAAAAGAAGTTTTTACAGAGTAATACTATAAAAGACACTATCGAAAGTTTAAAAATTGGTAAGACTTTGGAAAACAAGACAAAATTACCGTCTCTAAATTACAGGATACTTAAAAAGCTTGTAATAATAGCCATCATTGCTATTGGAATAGTTTCCGCTGCCCTTCCATATATACTTTACAAGCGAGACATAGAGACTGCTCACAATCAAGCGAGAGAGAAGGCGATTCTCATCAAGACAGGACTGCTTTCCGTTATGATGCAAACCGGCGACCCTGCTGCAGTACGCAAAGCCGTTGACGAGTTTAAAAAAAACCGCAATTTCAAGCTCCGGATGATAAGAAGCGATTTCGTCCGCAGACAGTACGGAGAACGAGATGGAGAAACATCGAGCGATGCCGTTGATATGGACATATTGAGCGGGAAACTTGACCATTACACAAATTTAAAAGCCGTTACATACATATATAAATTCCCTTTTATCGCGGATGAGCGCTGCGTGAAATGTCATAGAACACAAAACGACGAGCCTGTGCCGCATGGAACGGTCCTTGGGCTTTTGGAAATTACCTTTGACATATCGGACAGCCGAGCGGCATCCATCAAATTAATCATCTTTAGCATAATTGCAAACCTGTTTACGGTTATTATACTCTTCATCGTTTTTTACTGGATACTCGCAAAAGATATTCTTACCCCTATCAAGTTAATCACGGACAGTATCAAGGATTTGGAGGATGAAAAATTCGGCATATCACTGCCGTCACCGAAAACAAGGGAGATAGCGGTGCTAAGCGAAAGGGTCAAACATACCGCAGAGACGATGGAAAAGAAAAAGTGGGATAGGGAAAGGGAATTGGAAACAGACCGCAAAAAGTTAAGCCAGATTCGCGACTTTGCAAGGAAACAGGCAGACCATCTGGAGATACACGACGAAAACGACATCTCCGATATAATAAGCAGGCTTTCCGTTGCCGTTAAAGAAGTGGAAAAATCGCAGATGCTCACGCATATAACCGAATTCGTTACCTTCGAAAGAAAAGAGGTATTGCTTTCAAACAATATCGAGCTGATCAGACCGACTTCGCTCTACCTTACCGGTCTGATTACCGGCAAACAGGGCGCAGTTAAAAAAGGCTCTGTCGAGCTGGCTCTGGAAGAAGCGATAACGAATGCTATGGTTCACGGCAACCTCGAGGTGCCGTCGCACTTGAAAGAAGACGATTTCTCAAAATTCGACGAATTGGTAAGCCAAAGACAAAACGAAGCTCCTTACAGAAATCGTAAAGTGAAAGTCTATTACGATTACAGCAATCAAAAAGCCGTCTTCCGTATAATTGACGAGGGGAAGGGGTTTGAGCATAAATCTTATATAAATAAGATGGCGGAAGACAGCTTTCTCCCGCACGGCAGGGGGATAATAATTATCCGCACCTTCGCATCATCAATACAATACAACGAATCCGGCTCGGAGCTGACGATTACCTTCGATTTGTAAAGAACAAAAGAAAAAGATTAAGGAGAATGGAGAAATAGGGGAAATGGAGAAAAAAGAAAATATTCTTTTCTTATCCCCATCTCTCCCCTTTTCCCCTTTCTCCTTGTTTTTATAATTTCCTTTACAAAGAGTCTAAAATATCCTCTGCCGGACAATACTCATATCCCAATGACTCTGCCACAGCCCTGTGTGTTACTTTACCCTTTGCCAGATTCAAGCCTCTGTAGAGAGCCTTGTTCTTTGTAAGCACCTCTCTGACTCCAAGATTTGCTATTTGAAATGCGTAAGGGAAGGTTGCGTTGGTAAGTGCAAAGGTGGATGTCCTCGGCACAGCCCCCGGCATGTTTGTTACGCAGTAATGAATGACACCATCTATTGCAAAGGTAGGATTGCTGTGAGATGTAGGCATGGCTGTCTCTACACAGCCTCCCTGATCAATTGATACATCTACAATAACCGAGCCGTCCTTCATATCAGAGAGCATTGACCTCGTGATAATGCGCGGCGCCCTTGCACCGGGTATTAAGACAGCGCCTATGACCAGATCAGCCTCTTTTACAGATTCCATAATATTGTGGCTGTCTGACATCAGTGTCCTTATCCTTCCTCCAAAAATATCATCCAAATAGCGGAGCCTGTAGAGATTTGAATCAAGTATTGTCACCGTTGCCCCTGTCCCGATTGCCATCTTTGCGGCATTGGTTCCGACTATGCCGCCGCCAATGATAGTTACTTTACCCGGAGCAACTCCGGGGACACCTCCGAGGAGTATGCCTCTCCCGCCTTTTTCCCTCTCAAGATATTTTTCCCCCTCCTGTATAGACATCCTCCCTGCAATCTCACTCATTGGAATAAGAAGGGGCAGGGAGCCGTCATCTAACTGAACAGTCTCATATGCAATGGCTATAATCTTTCTATCGAGGAGCGCCTTTGTCAAATCAGGGGCAGGCGCAAGATGGAGGTATGTGTATAGTATCTGTCCCTCTCTGAGCATGTCATACTCGGAAGGAAGAGGTTCCTTTACCTTCATAATCATGTCTGCTTTATGATATACATCTCCGGCAGAGGGGACAATCTCGGCGCCCTCAAACTCATATTCTGAATTGGATATACCGCTCCCCAATCCAGCGCCGTCCTCTATCAAGACCTTATGTCCTGATAGGACAAATGCCCTGACACCGGAAGGGACAATCGCTACCCTGTATTCATCCGCCTTAATCTCTTTTGGTATA
>JACQEW010000220.1 GCA_016200365.1 Nitrospinota bacterium | reverse complement strand
CCTTCTTGAGTAACATATATTGCAATATAATGTAATAGATGTTACAAAATATGTCAAGAGAAAAATCGCCATATTTTCAAGATTGATTGAGGTTCTCGTAAAAGGTCAAAACAAAATTAGCCCTTACAACAACCCCCTTAGTCCCCCTTTGTTAAGGGGGATTTAGGGGGTTGTTACCCTTATGGCTAATTTATGACTTTTTACGAGATTATTATATATTGACAAAGGAGACTCAGGGTATATAATAAAGGCAAAGAGAGCGCTTTAGGTCTCGCATTTTGAAGGGGGGACTTATATGGCAGGGATTACCAATCTTCAGCAGGTTCTTTCTATGAGCGGGGCTGTTGAGAAGGTTCAGCAGGTTCAGCAGAAGCAGACCGTTGTTCACGGAGAACAGTTCTCTGCCGCACTGAAAAATCAGGATGAGTTAAAAAGGACAGAGGTTCCGACGACGGAAAAGACAGAAGACTCAAAGATAAGAGAAGAGCATACAGACAGGGGCGGAGTAAAGTATAGGTATATCCCCAGGAAAAAGAAAAAAGAGGGTGAAGAAAAAGAGGAAAAGGTAAAGGAAGAAAAACTGAAGGTTGAGGGGGAACAGGGAAATATCGTTGATATAGTCGTATGAATGAAAAAAGAGGAGATTTTTAAAATGGGTAAACCAGCTATTCGTGACAGAGTTATAGAAGAGGTGAAACTCATCCCTAAGCATAGATTGTCCGAGGTGTATGATTTTATTCACTATTTCAGGATGGGTTTGCAAGAATCCGAAGGTAATGGCGACAAAATAATGAAATTTGCCGGCTGTTGGAAAAATATGCCTGAAGAAACATTTAATGAATTTCTACAAGAAATCGCAGAACGCAGAAGGAAAGCTTTTTCAAGGAGGAGAAAAGGTGAAAGAGGTGATGGTTGATAGAGGAGGCTGCTGACTAAAGATTTTATCAAGAATATACTTATATGAACTCATGGATTATATTGCAGTTTGTCGTAGATATACTGCTCTTATCAATTATTATCTTCTACATTATAAAAGACAGCCTGTCAAAAAACAAACTTCAACAACCTCTCCCTGCTTTAAATGAATTGAAGACACTCGCCGAATCTCTCCAGCAATTGATAATAGAATCCGAAAAGATCGCTGCAAGACTTGAAAAAATATTAATGAAGAAAAAAAATTGAGCGGAGAGCTGCAGGAAAGTATTGACAAAAAATCTAAAGAATTGAATCTTTCAATCCAGAGGGCTGAGTCTCTGTTAAAAAAAATAAAGGAGTTTCAGAATACCGGCAGCAATACCCGCTCCGCTTCATCTACAGATAAATATGATGAAGTATATAGGCTGGTTAAAAATGGGCTGAGCAAAAAAGAGATTGCAGAAAAGGTGGATCTTTCAGAAGGCGAAGTCGAGCTGATTTGTAATTTAAGGAGATAAGAACAAAAATAATCACACAAGGACACAAAGCCTCAAAGGAAATAAAAAAGTAATTCTTTTCTTTGTGTTCTTTGTGACTTTGTGTGAGAAAAAAATGGTTAATATAAAGGGTATTTTTGATGCCTTATCAAATCCCCCCAACCCCCCTTTAGAAAAAGTGGGGGAGGGAGGGGTTACATCCATTAAAATCACCCAGGATATTACCCTTGACCTCAAGATTGGACAGATTCTCTCCGGCGAGGTTGTGAAGGCTATTGACAGCAGTAACGCACTTGTAAGGTTTGGCGAGTTTGAGATTATTGCAAATACGACGAAGGGACTTACTGCAGGCGAGCCGCTGGTTGTCAGGGTAGAGAGCTTAAATCCGCAGATTGTAATGAAGCTTCTCGAATTAGACCTCATCGCAGAGGATAAGCTCCTATCCCTGTTAAAAAAGCTGCCCATCCAGAAGATAGATATTGGAAAATCAATCGAGAATATTACTAAGATTATTGCCAACCTGCCGGACACGGATCATGCCCCTGAAATTATCACAAAATTTAAAGAGGTTTTATCCTCTATCCCTTTAAAACTTTCAGAGAGGCTTGCACCCGAAGATGTAAGAAGGACAATACAGCTTTCAGGGGGATTTTATGAAAATAAAATTCATAAATTAATAGAAGGCGGAGAGATAGCAAAAGAGTCTGTTAAAGAGCTGAAGGGCGATATTAAAGGTCAGTTACTTATGCTTTTGAAAGATTTAGATTTGATTAGGGGGGAACCCCCACCACGACAACATTTAAACAAAGAGATAGGATTAGGGGAGTTTTCTCTTAAAGGTATTTTAAAAGAAAAGTTCGGTATAAGAGATTTAGAGATAGGCTTGAAAAATCTCCTAAGCAGTATAGAATCCCATCAGGCGGTAAATAGCCTTTCACAAAAACCTGACAACAGCTTCATGCTGCAAATCCCCTACATGGCTCAGGACGGGTTCAGGACATTAAAACTCTATATTAAAGACCAAAAAGAGAAAAAGGGAG
The DNA here is from genome assembly GCA_016200365.1 of Nitrospinota bacterium. Classification (GTDB taxonomy): domain Bacteria; phylum Nitrospinota; class Nitrospinia; order UBA9942; family UBA9942; genus JACQEW01. The sequence continues at coordinate 580 of JACQEW010000220.1, read as the reverse complement.
AGGGTAAGCTGAAGGAAGAATATAATCTCGTCTTTATTTTGGATATGGTTAATACAGGCATGATGAGAGCGGATGTAAGTGTAAGGAAGAAAAATGTGCATTGCCGTATAAATGTAGAAAGGGAGGATGTGGCACTATTTTTCAGACAGTTTCTCCCCGACCTTGTAAAAGGTCTGTCAGAGGGCGATATAAAGGCGACAGCAGACTGCACCGTCGCAATGAAAGAGTTTATTATGGAGGAGCCGGTTCAGGAATTTTTAAAGGTCGGCAATTTTCAATTGGTGGATACAAGGGTATGAGCAAAAACTTGATTTTAACCACTGAGACACTGAGGCACAGAGAAAGAAAAAAACAGAAAGATTAAGGAGAAAGGGAGAAGAAGGAGAGATGGGGAAAAAGAAATAAAAACATATATCCACAGATTCCGCAGATTACCACAGATAACCCCCCTCTTTCCCCCCTTTAATAAAGGGGGGATGAAAGGGGAGTTAAAAAATCTGTGCAATCTGCGTAATCTGTGGATTATTAGGTTTTTGTTTTTGCATTCTCCCTTTCTCTTTCTTTCCCCATTTCTCCTTAT
>JACQEW010000162.1 GCA_016200365.1 Nitrospinota bacterium | reverse complement strand
TGGTATTGGGATTATACAGGCAGCGAAGATAGTATCACAGGTTATAGACCCAAAGAGATTTGCGAGCAAGTATAAATATTATAGCTATTGCGGGTTAGTGAGGCATAAAAGGATAAGTGATGGTAAGGGATATGGGAGTGAGAAGATATGGGGTAATAGGATACTAAAATGTGTTTACAAGATGGCTGGGCATAGAGTTTTAACAGGTAACAGCGGATTGAGGGAATATTATGATTCTTTACGGTCAAAAGGTATAGCTCATGATAATGCCTATAATGCAGTATGTCGGAAGATAGCAGCAATAAGTTTAAGCGTATGGAGGAAGGGTAAAAAATATGATGACAAACTTATAACAGGCAATCTAATCAAGTGAATGGGGTAAGAATACATAAATGGTTATTCGTAACTGGTTCTTATCAGATTTTCTTGAGAGAGGGATGAGATCCTTGTGTCATTGACCCTAAGAGGTCCAGACGGACACGGATAAGACGGATTTACACGGATTTTTAATGTATAGGAAATTATAAAAACAAGGAGAAAGGGGGAAAGGGGAGAGATGGAGAAGGGAAAAAGTTTTTAAATATATTTTTCCCTATTTCCCCATTTCTTCTTAATCTTTTTCTTTTATTTCCTTTGTGTCCTTTGTGTCTTTGTGGTTAATCATGTTTTTTGAATTTGTCCCTACTAAGGACAACTGCGACTTAAAGGGACACAAATTCTTGTCCTACCTTAATATATCTCTTTGATTTTTAAAATATTATCCTTTGGCACTTCTTTTGCTTTAATTATAAACAAAACCACTGCTCATAATGGAAAAAAGGTAAATTTTAGCAACGAAAATGATAGGAACTGGCATTGATAATAATGTCTAATTAGCCGATACTGAAATCAGTATGAATTAATAATTATTTGTATATCTCTATGAAGCCTATTAAAGCCCGAATTATTCTCGTAGATGATGACCCTCTCGTTCATGAGCTCGTAAAGGCAGTATTGGGTGATAATTATGAGCTTGAATATGTTGATAATTCCGAGGATGCATGGGAGGGCATATTCTTCTCCGGAACCCCTTTCGATTTGATAATCCTCGATATTATGATGCCGAAAACAGATGGCATTGAATTCCTGAAGAGAATACGGCAGGTTAATCCATGGCTCCCTGTCTTGCTCATCACAGGGCACGGCACTTATCAGAGATTAAAAGAGGCTGTAGATCTTAAGATTAATGGATATATGGAGAAACCAGTTTATAGAGAGGCGCTTCTAAAAAAGATAAATGAAATTATAGGAATTACAAATAACAATGGCGTAAAAACAGGATTACAGTATTCCTTAAAACAGAGCGGGGAAAAAATACTACACCCCGTGATAAAGGAATGTATGGAAAAAATACATAGATGGTTTCATACAGCGATTACGGTTGATACATTAGCCCGCTCCTGTGCCTTATCAAAGACGCATCTCAGCAGAATATTTAAAAACGACTGCGGTATGACAATCAAAAATTACATTAACTGTGTGAAGATAGCTGCTGCAAAAAGACTTTTAAAAGATTCAGGCTTCACGGTTTCCATAATTCGGGAGAGCCTGGGATACAAAAGCAGAACTCACTTTTTTAATTTTTTTAAAAGAAATACGGGGATGAGCCCGATGGCTTTCAGGAGAATGTACAAAAAATGAACAAAAACCTGATTTTAGACAGGATACACAGGATAAAACAGCCCCTGATAGCTGCATTCAGGGGCTGTTAATCCTGTCAAGATTTTATAATTTATCAACCAGAAACAAGGATTTATAGGGAGGGAAAAGTTATGTCTTCTTCTCATAGAGTTCGCAAAACTCGCAAAGTCCGCATAGTTCGCCGCAAAAGCTATAAAAACTATCTTTTGATTTTTGCGGCTTGTGCAGCCGTTGGTTTCCTTCTATCCGTTTCTCCGTCCGGTATAGCAAAGCTCTGGGATGTTTCCAAGGCAAGCATTTTAAAGCAGATGTTCCATTATCAACCTATGGATGGCGAAAGACAGAGTTTTGAGGAAAAACAGATGGAGATACTGAAAAAATTAGTTCAGTAACTCAATGTACAAGGAATTTCAATGTAGGGCAAGCCTTTAGCCCCCGATTGTTTCTGTCGGGGGTTATGCAGGGCTAAAGCCCTGCCCTACGGTGTGTTGCTGCCGAAGGCAGCCTAATTTAGAGTGAATTACCTATGACAACTACAACACAATCGGTTTCTCATTTAACGACAAAGCGCCTTATTGTATTATTCTTATCGTTCCAGCTTGCATTTTTTATTCTCTACACTTTGATAAATTACCTGCTCTTTAACGAGGGCTTTATCCATCCCTATTTGATATTCTTTGGAGAAAAGGCGCTTTTAGTATTGAAAGGAACCCCGCCGCGATTGGAGAATATCGGCTTTATATACCCGCCTCTGCCGGTATTTGCCGCAGGTTTGTTTCAGGGAAATGCGCTCCTGGCGCAGAGCTTCGTGGCTTCATTAATCAGCGCCTATATTGTCGTAGAGCTTATCAGGGGTATGCAGTCGTTCAGGGCTGCCTTCCCTTTGATAGTCTATATGATATTCTCCCTTCCAATCCTTTTTCTGTCAACCCAGAGATTCGATTTATATCTCTACTTTTTCCTGCTCATCCTCAGTATGAAATTTTTATACCTCTATAGAAAGAATGAATATTCGTTGTATCTGTTTTTATCTGCGCCTCTCTTTGGCATGACTTTCTTTACCCATTTCAGCTCCATTTACCTTATACCGATGTTTTTCATCATCATACTCCTCTTATATAAAATGAATTTGAAAAAAATTATAGCGGTATCTCTTGTATTTATTACGCCATACTTAATCTTTATGGGGATATTTTCGTATATCAATTGGGTTTTTACGAGCGAGGCATTTGGATTTTTAAGGGCATACAGACTGATGTTTTCAAACCAGAGCATGGATGCGATTATATCGGCAGGAAGCATTATAGGAAGCCTCGGCTACATGCTGAAATATATCTTCTATATATCACCTGTAATTGCCCCCTGTCTTCTGGGTATGTACTACGATAGAAAACTTGTGGCAATAGTCCCGTTTATCATCATCTACTCTTTTGTATATTCCAATCTCTTTTTCCCTGCTGTTTACGCATCGGCGATATTTATCATCCAGTTTCTCGTTATGACCGAATTCAGGGAAAAATTAAAGACAAGATTAGTTTGGGCGGCGCTGCTAATAAGCCTTATATCTTCTCCGTTCTATGCCCTTACTTCAAAGGAGTTATTAGAGAAAGATTTTACCACGGCATTATTCGGGAAATTCGAGAGGAATATAGAAATATACAGGAGGGTGGCAAATATAATGAAGGATAAAGAAGGGAAGATTCTGCTCGATGATGCAAGCGGCTACCAGCTTGTTTATCTTTCAGGAAAACCTGAGAGATTTATCCTCCCATACCAATACGAATTTACGCCTGCATTATCGAATCCCGCCCTGTTTGTGAATTATGTTGTAGCTTTGCAGTCTGTGTAAGTCTGTGGCTAATGATTTTTCTCATTTTCCCTGTTCCTGTTCATGCAGCGGAAAAAATTGTCACACTTTCCGACCTTGGGCATGCAAAGGATGTCTACCTTTCCGGCACGAATCCGGAATTTAACCTGTATCTTACAAACTATAAAGGGCTGAAAACCGCAGAGGCGGAGATGCAGGTAAGATTATCCGGTGTCCTCGATGAGGGAAGCACCATTACCGTGCTTGTAGACGATGTTCCCCTTTTTACAAAAGGCGTCAGCCAGATAGGACGCGAGCCCACCCTGTCTTTTGGAATAAGGCTGTCAACGGCAGATTATGTAAAAGTTACATTGAGGGGAGCGTTCTTCATTACAGGAGACATCTGTCATGATATACCGACAGGGAATCTATGGATGGTTGTATCGTCCAAAAGCAGATTTATTATGGAGAATGATGGTATAAGCGACAGCATATCTAATTATTTCAAAAATTACGATACAGATTTCAACATAGTGTTTGACCATGAGAAGGTCAGCCTCTATGTAATACCCCTCATCTATTATATCAATAAATTGAATGACTGGAAGAATGTCAA
>JACQEW010000158.1 GCA_016200365.1 Nitrospinota bacterium | reverse complement strand
TGAAAACAAAGTAACCATCCGGTCAACAATTGCAAGGATTAAATACCGTTTAGAGGAAATAGATAAAGAGAGAGGGCTTTTATTAAAAGAGCTTGAAGATTTAGAGTATAAGACTTCTACATCCCCCTCATCTCCTCCATTACCAGCCCCATCAATTATAAATGCCAGATCGACACCGGAGGAAAAAATATTTTTATTCCGCAGTTTGTTCAGAGGGAGGGAAGATGTTTATCCGAGGCTGTGGGTAAGCAAAAAGAGCGGGAAGAAGGGATATAGCCCTGTCTGCGATAATGAATGGATTCCTGATATTTGCAAAAAGCCCGAAGTGAAATGCTCCGACTGCGAGAACAGAAAGTTTTCCTCTCTAACGGACGATGTGATCAGACTGCATCTGGATGGGCATATAACCATCGGTGTTTATCCTCTGCTTCAGGACGAAAACTGTTATTTTCTTGCACTGGACTTTGATAAAAGCACATGGCAGGATGACGCTAAAGCATTTATGTCAACCTGCAGGCATAAAAATATTCCGGTATCTCTCGAACGTTCACGCTCCGGCAATGGAGGGCATGTGTGGATATTTTTCTCAGAGTCTGTTCCTGCCGGACTTGCAAGGCAGATGGGAACTGTTCTTATAACAGAAACTATGGAACGACGGTATCAGATTGACATGAGAAGTTATCCGCTCCAGAAAATTCCGAGAGAAAAAGAAAACAGCATTTTTATTGATGCTGACTTTAAACCTTATGCCGACCAGTGGGCATATCTGTCAGGCGTAAAAAGGATGTCATTGAAGGATGTTCAGTCATTTGTAGAAGATACAATAAGCTCGAAAGACATTTTTGAAATCGGTGTCCATCAGAGCGAAGAAGACATTCAGCCGTGGGAAAGAACAATCTCTTTTAAAAAGAATCTTGCAAGGCTGAATTGCAAACTGCCGGAGAGAGTCAGTGTAGTTCTGGCAAACAGGCTTTACATAAGGCGGGATGGTCTGCCATCGCAACTGCTAACCCGGATTAAAAGGCTTGCCTCATTTCAAAATCCGGAATTCTACAGGAAGCAAGGCATGAGATTATCAACTGCCAGGACACCGAGAATAATCTGCTGTGCAGAAGATATTGACGATTATTTAGCCATACCCCGCGGGTGTCTCGATGACATGAAACTCCTCTTTTCGGAAAACAAAATATCTCTCGATATTCAAAACAGGCGATTTGAGGGCAATAGGCACGAGTTCAATTTTACAGGCGGACTTACTGAAGATCAGGAAAAGGCATATAATGAATTACTTAAGCATGAAACCGGGGTATTTGTAGCTCCACCGGGTATAGGCAAGACAATAATAGGGATAAGACTTATAGCGGAAAGAAAAACCAATACCCTTATCCTTGTCCATAGAAAACCTATACTTGAACAGTGGCGAAGCCGGATAGCCTCCTTACTCGAAATACCGATTAATGAGATAGGTCAGATTGGAGGAGGCAAAAATAAGGCAACGAATGTCATTGATGTTGCAATGATTCAAAGTTTGTATACCCGGGAAGGAGTAGATAAGATGGTCAAAAACTATGGACATATAATTGCCGATGAATGCCATCATATCTCAGCCGTCTCATTTGAAAGGGTTATGATGGAAGCAAATGCGATGTATATCACCGGATTAACTGCTACCCCTTACAGACGGGATGGACATCAGCCTATTATTACCATGCAGTGTGGTCCTGTGCGGCATAAGATAAGCCCTTTAGAATCGGATGGATTTTCTTTTAAGCAAAAACTCATTACAAGATTTACAAATTTTTATTGTGAACAGTCAGAAGAAGCTGCAATTACAGATATATTACCTTTTCTTATAGCCGATGAAGAAAGAAACCGTATTATATGCGATGATGTTATAAGCAATCTTAAAGAAAACCGATCTCCCATCATTCTTACAGAGAGGAGAAAACATCTTGAGATACTCAAGGAGAAACTTAAAGATTCCGTGAATCATCTTGTTGTCCTTCATGGCGGCATGAAGTCCGGTGTCAGGAAGGAAATGATTGAAAGGCTTGCCCTCATCCCTGATAATGAGGGGAGACTTATCCTTGCAACAGGCTCGTATATTGGAGAAGGATTTGACGACTCCCGCCTCGATACCCTTTTTATTGTTATGCCATTTTCATTCAAGGGCAAAATGGTTCAGTATGCAGGCAGGCTTCATCGCAGTTATAAGGGAAAGTCAGAGGTGAGAATTTATGATTATGTTGACAGCAGAATGCCGGTATTTCAGAAAATGTACAAAAAAAGACTTAAGGCATACAAAACATTGGGATATATAAACCCGGAAAATGCATGAAGTCACGGATTACACAGATTATAAAGATTGGAAAAATAATAGACAAACATGACAGCCGCACCCTTTATGGATGCGTCACGCAGGCATAAAGCCTGCGGCTACCAAAAATATGTCAGCTTATTTAGTTCGTTCACTATAGTATGTTCTACTTTCTCTTTCTGATCAATTCGATGATATGGCTTCCCCTCAGAAGCACACCCGGGACAATCAAAAGGATGTGTGGTATAAGAATATAAGGAAAAGGCTTGAATTTCAGCCACAGTCCTACAGGCCAGACAAGCCCGCCGGATATTATTAATATAAGTCCGAGAGTTTTTTTATTCACTGTTTCTTCATTATAATCTTTATCTTTTCACCTGCTGTTAATGCGTCATCTACATTTTTGCCGTTTATCAGGGCGATTTCAAGGGCAATCCTCTCATCCTTTGCTGCATCTTTTGCTATGGTTCTGAATGTATCGCCATTTTTTACCGTATATATATGAATATATCTGTCGGGTTTTTTAAATTTATGGCCTGATACGCCTCCGTAGGACAGCCCTTCTATCTTTGATTTATATTTATCCTCATTTTTTTCAAGACTGCCGCCTCTGGCAGCAACTATACCCGATTTATCTTCGGCTGCAATAATTCTCTCTATTGTATCGGGATGGGTGGCAAGAAAGCCGTGATAGCTTGCCCCCATAAATCTCTCCCGCGATTTAAGCTTCCTGAAAAAATCCGCCATTGCCCTCGGGTCATACCCTGCCGAGTAGGAATAGATAATCCCCAATTCATCCGACTGCATCTCCGCCTCCCTCCCGTATCCGCTTAATATGTGCTGGGAAAGCTGTGTCGTTACGGCAACCCATGCCCCGCCCTCTTTTCTAATATCCTGACTTGCAATAAGTCCTGCTATGGTAAGGAGGGCGCTTGCAATGCTCTTATTCATCTGGGTTACGGCATGATGGGATGTTACATGACCTGTTTCATGGCCAAGAATTACTGCCAGCTCAGCCTCGCTATTTATATATGCCAGCATGCCTCTTGTAACATATATATAGCCTCCCGGCAGTGCAAAGGCATTGACCTCTGGACTATCTACAATTTTAAAGTGATACTCAAAGACAGGGTCTTTTATATAACTTATCAATTTCTGTCCTATCTCATTTACATATTCCTGAAGGTCTTTATTATTGTAGTATCCGTAATGCTTAATGATCTCCTTATCAGACTCTTTGCCTATTTCAACCTCTCCTGCAGGGCTGATGGCGTTTACTTCAGAAGCAAGAAACAAGAAGCAAGAAGCAAGAAACAAGAAGTAAGAAGTAAGAAGTAAGAAGCAAGAAAAAATCTTGCCTCTTGCCTCTTGCCTCTTGTCTCTTGCCTCCTGCCTTTTGCCTCCTGCCTCTTGCCTCTTGCCTCTTGCCTCTTGATTTCTCATTTTCCGCGCGTCTTCTTAATCAATTCCCTGACCTTTTTGTGAGACATCTCATCCGTATAATCGTCGTAATCCTCTTCAAATCTCCTGAGATGCCTTTTTTCTTCATTAATCAGAAAATCGAACAATTCTTTTACCTTGCCGTCTTCCAGTGAATCTGCGAAGGTAGAATATGCCTTCACCGACTCCTTTTCCCTGCTCATAGCTACGGCTAATATATCAATAAAATCTGCATCATCGTCCACTTTATCCCTGCCTGCAAAATCGGAGATATTCAGGCTTTTTATCTTCTTCTTTATCTTAGGTATATCCCCTCCTGCCTCTATCTTCTTCTCTAAATTTACAATAAGCTCCTTATGCCCCATCTCCTCCTTTGCCAGCTCTTCAAGGAACTTTTTAGCATTGGGCAATTTTGCCATTTTTGCCTCATCGGCATAAAATTTATTAGCCGTCTCCTCCAATATCCTGGCAAATGCCAGAACTTCTTGAACTGTCATTCCGTTCATAATAACCCTCCTTTTTTAAGTGCAAGTGTGAGTGCAAGTGTAAGTGATAATTTAATTCCTCTCCCCTTACACTTACACTTTCATTTACACTCTTTCATACGGGTCGAATAATTTTTTATACTCCTCTATGGCAAATCTGTCCGTCATCCCTGCAATGTAATCGCAGATAAGCCTTTCCTTCTTTTCAATCTTCAAATCCTTCTGGACATTGGGCGGCAGGAGCTCCACCTTGCTTAAATAGGTATTAAACAGCTCCTCTATAAACCTTCCTGCCTTATCTTCCATTCTTTTAACCCTGTAATGGTTATACATATTTTTTTTCAAAAAATTCTTCAATTCTTTGTCCTTTAATTTCATCTCTTCGCTAAAAGATGAAATCTTTTGCCCGAAATTCTTTACATCTGCTGCCGACCTTATATTATGCCCCTCGATATTTTTTCTGGTCTGCTCCACGAGGTCGGTTACCTGCTGGTTTATTATAGCCCTTACAAGCTGATACTTGAGTATATTCTGACTGAGATTGCTGAATTCTTCTTTTATCCTCCTGTAATTCTCATCCCAGATTCTCACCTCCTTTAAACTTTCCATATCTATCATTTCGGATGTTATACCATCATCCAGGTCGTGGCTGTTGTATGCAATTGCATCCGAATAGTCAACAATCTGCGCCTCGAGGGTCGGGGATGATTTACCGAACTCTTCAAAACTTGGGTCATCATAATCTGTTACATGCTTCGCTATCCCCTCCCTGACCTCATAAGTCAGATTCAATCCCCTGAAACCCGGGTACCTGTTTTCTATATGGTCAACTATTCTGAGCGACTGCCTGTTATGCTCAAACCCCCCGTAGTCTTTCATTAACTCATCCAGCACCTTTTCTCCGGAGTGTCCAAAGGGAGAATGTCCCAGGTCATGGGCAAGGGCAATCGCCTCCGACAGGTCTTCATTCAAACAGAGCGTCCTTGCTGCAGACCTCGAAATCTGGGCGACCTCGATAGTATGGGTAAGCCTCGTCCTGTAATAATCCCCTTCATGGTATACAAAGACCTGTGTCTTATATTCCAGCCGCCTGAATGCCGAAGAGTGGATTACCCTGTCCCTGTCCCTCTGAAAGGCTGTGCGATAAGGGTGTTCGGTCTCAGGGTGTCTTCTCCCTGCCGTATCCCTGCTGTGCATGGCGTAGGCAGCAAGCCTCTTACTCTCATATTCGTTTGCGTCAACAGGAGTATACATTTTAAAATATAATTACGAATTAGGAATAAATTAGCCCCTCACCCTAACCCTCTCCCCTGAGGGGAGAGGGAGGGGTGAGGGGGACTTATTGAAATTCCTATGCTTTAAATTAGGTACATTATAACACACCTGTTTACAAGAACAAAAACCTGATTTTCACCGCTGATTTTCACCGCAGATTTGGCATGAACAGTTATTGCAAAAAAACTTTTATTATTATGATATAATTGAGCCATTCTTCTGCAGAATCAGAAATTGTGATTGTTCCAAAGGAAACAGTATTGAAGTAGAATTATAATCGTGTATGATAGAATTTAGAATTAAATATGCCGTGACCTATCTTGACGATGCAAAATTTCTTTTTATCCATAAAAGATATAACAGTGCAATATCACGATTATACTATGCATCGTATCAGACAATGTGGGCTGCTCTTGGAGACCCTGAAGGAGGGCGCACATGGAAACATCTTGGTATAATTAAGCCGTTTGTTCACGGCTATTGGTTTAAACCGGCGTATCCAGAAAAATCACAAGGATTATTGGAACATTTTCGTTTACCATTGAGACAGCTTTATACATATAGAATAAAAGCAGATTACGAGCTCCTTGATATCAATGAAAATGTTGCAAAAAATATGCTGGATACGGTTGATAATCTTATGAAAACGGTCTTATCAAAAGGGGAGGATACATAATGAAAGCCCTATTAAAAGATAAAGCTCTGCTTGACGATGCAATTGCCGAACTTATAGAGAATCTTTACAAAAATTATCCCGGAATAAAGATAAAGACGATCCCCGTAATAGAGGATGAAGACTTGGCAATTGAAGTTGCTATTCCATCTCGCTTCTCGTCTGAAGAGGTCGAAAACGACTGTCATAAGGAATGTATAAAGATTGAAGATAAATATGATGTTTATATACTCCCATTAATAGTGAAACAGTATTAAAAGGTTAAGGCTGAGGCTGAGGTTAAGAAAAAACCTTAACCTTAACCTTAACCTTAACCTTAACCTTAACCTTGACCTTAACCTTGACTTTTTATGAAGCCTTTACACATTGCATTTTTCTGGCACATGCACCAGCCCATGTATAAAGACCCTCTTACAGGGGCTTATACAATGCCGTGGGTCCGCATGCACGGTATAAAGGGCTACTACGATATGATCTCCATCCTTGAGGAATTCCCGGATATCCGGATGACCTTTAACATCGTCCCGTCTCTTATCGCCCAGATAAACGATTATGTAAACGGCACGGCAAAGGATATATTCTGGGATATTAGCATTAAGCCCGCCTCCGAGCTGTCATTAGATGAAAAGAAGTTCATCCTCGACAATTTTTTTATGTGCAACTGGGTGACAATGATACAGCCGCACGGCAGATACTGGGAGATCCTCAAAAAAAGGGGTATGCGGCGACTGACCGAGGACGAGATTAACCATGCTGCAAAGGTCTTCTCGAGGCAGGAGTATCTTGACCTTCAGGTTTGGTTCAATCTCGCATGGTTCGGCTACAAGTCTGTCGAGAAAGACAAAGGTCTTTCGGAGCTGATTAAAAAAGAGAGAAATTTTACCGAGGATGAAAAGA
>JACQEW010000157.1 GCA_016200365.1 Nitrospinota bacterium | reverse complement strand
TGACAAGATGGACAGGAAACTCCTCCTCACGATTATAGAAAAGTTCAACGGAGGGCCTGTCGGAGTTGATACGCTGGCAGCAGCAGTCAGTGAAGAAAAAGATACAATCGAGGATGTCTATGAGCCGTTCCTGATTCAGGGCGGCTATATTCATAGAACCCCGAGGGGCAGGGTCGCTACAAAGATTGCCTACGAGCACTTCGGCATGAAACTTAGCGAAGAATTGCAGGAGAGGCTGTTATAGATATGAAGAAAGAAATAGGAGCAAAACTTAAAAAATTGGGAGTCTCTATTGTTTATCTATTTGGCTCAAAGGCTACAGGTATGACCACGCCATTAAGCGATATAGACATAGGCATCGTAGTGAAAGATTCCAAGACTCTCAAAGATACAAGGGCTTTATATACTGTCCTTTACGATATATTTCAGGAGCTTTATCCAGCTAAAAAAGTTGATATTGTATTTTTACAAAAATCCCCTCTACCGCTTCAATATTATGCAATTAAGGAAGGGAAGGTTTTATTTGAAGATGACCCGAGGATTACAGCAGATTATGAATCTTATGTTGTAAATATGAACCTCGATTTCAAACCAGTTCTTGAATATTTTGATAAAGCTGCGTCAATGAGATATGCCGATGTATAAAGCTCCATTGAATAAAGAGGTTTTGCAGACTCGACTTTCATACATAGAGGATTCTATAAAGAGTCTTGAGCGGTTTAAGGGTATTTCCTTTGATGAGTTTCATTCTAACCCTGATAACTTTCGTATTACCTTTTATGACCTGCACAGGGCTCTTGATGCGGCAATGGACATCGGCTCTCATATCCTTTCAAGAATCCCAGGGGCAAGGGCAGCATCGTATAAAGATATTCCAAAACTTCTTGGGAAGCATAAAATTATTCCAGCAGACTTTGCCGATAACCAGCTCAACAAAATGGCAGGATACCGCAACAGGATGGTTCATTTTTATGCCGAGATAACAGAAAAGGAGCTATACAAAATTATACAGGAAGACCTTGAAGACTTCAATGCCTTCTGCAAACATATCAATGGTCTTATGAAAAACTCCAAAAAATTAGGGCTGAAAATAGAGTAATGTAAAGAACTTTTATGAAAAAACTCTGGCTAAAGAAATTAAAATCTTTTAAATTAGCACATCAATTCGATATTGATTACTATTTATCAATGTCTCCTTCAGAGAGGCTGGAAACAATGCAGCTTTTAAGGGAAATTGTATCAAAATTTAAAAATGGAAAAGGTAGAAAAGGACTACGAAGAGCTATTAAGATTGTTAAATAAAGGCAGAATTATACAACTCGGATATGAACCAGTTTATAATAAACCGAAAAACAGCCGACTTTTTGACTACTTTTGAACAAATAATAAGTATAAAATAAAAAACAAGAAAATGTCTGAACACGAAATAATAAAAACAAAAATCTTTAGAAGCAGCGAAAAATTTATTTTACAACGAGCACAGAGAATTGCAGAAGCAATTGCATTTGAAGGTGGAACTATTGAAAATCCGAAAAGACATTTAATATCTACTTTACCAAATGGAAAAGAATCATACTTTTTAAAACCCGGGAAAGAAACTCAGAGAGCAATACCGAACATACATGATATGTTTCCCAATGTTGGTATCAGTAACAAAAGCGAAACAGAGGGTTACACTTTTGAAATAATTTGGGAATATCTTATTAAAATTTCTATAATCAATCAGCGAATTTTTAAAAAAGTATTGGTATTGCTTTATCGGCTTTGTTTTTTAATCGACCATAAAGAAATTGAAGAAGGTAAGATTAGATATTCTCCCTCTGAAAAAATGTTAGATTATATTGGCAAAATTGATTTTGCCATAAAAGAAGGATTTAAGGACAAATTCAAAAAAGATGGAATTGGGCTATTAGAATTTTTGCACTTTATAGATATACTTGGTTGGAATGAAGATGTAAAATATCACATCAAAAACTCAAAACCAGATTTTGAAGATAAGAGTAAAAGAAAAATTGGAAGAGTAAATACAATCCTTAGTGTGATTAGTGTTCCAATAATGATTAGTAAGTTCATATTAAAACTACATATTCATACAATGAATGTTAAATTGATTTTATCAACTTATCTAAAATCAAATAGACCAAAGAATACTTGGGAAATAACAGATAGGGAGTTGATAAAAGATTTGAGCCCACACCTTATTGCAACTTAAGCAGATTAAATATGGCAAATCTCTTTGTTCAAAATATCATTGAAAAAATTAAAACTGATTTTGGTTTGCCGAAAAGAATTGGTGATGGAAATTCTTTGTATGAAATTTCAAGCAATGGAGCTTTGATTTATTTTCGTTATTCAAAACTTACTTCTAAAGGTAAAGTGCAAAGTGGTTTTTATGGTTTAAGAAAAGAAGATGTAAAATTACTATCGGGTAAAAATTCTTTTATATGTTTTGTTTGGGATAGAGATGATACTCCTGTTTTAATTCCATTTAAAAATTACGAATACGATTTCGGTTTATTTCCCCCAGCAAGTGATGGACAATACAAAGCACACATTTTATTGAAACCTTCAGGAACTGAATTTTATTTAGCAAATGTCGGAAAGTTCAATGTTGAAAGTTTTTTTGGGTTATCTCAATTATATGAAATTGGTAAGCAAAAATTATCGGTTCCTGATTTATCACACACACAAGTTCAATCTTTAATTGGTGCTATTGGAATAAAAAAAGGATTTGATTTATGGTATCCGGATAGTGATAAATTGAAAATTGATAACAAGATTGTTGATTACTCAAAAATTAGAAAAAATCTACCAACTTTTAATTTTGAGATTGATAATATCATTTCGGAGATTGACGTAATTTGGATGCAGAATTCCAAACCAGTTTCATTTTTTGAAGTTGAGCATTCTACGCCAATATATTCTGGGCTGTTGAGATTTAATGATGTGTTTCTAACAATTGCTGGTGCAGACAATTTTAATATCGTTGCAGTAAATGAACGCGAAGGTAAATTTGGAAGAGAAATAAACAGACCAACTTTCAAACAAAATAAGTTGATTGACAAAGTGACATTTTTAGATTACTCAAATATTTATCACTGGTATTTTAATCTCTATGGAAAAACTTATTAGACAATGCACAGCCGTATTTTAATCCAACAGACAAAAGAATTTTACAACGAATTTCCGAAGGACACAAAGGGCGTATGCCTTATTCTTGGTTTTATTTTGACTTAGTAAAAAATGTTAGCAAGGAGAAAACCTTCCATGCCTGTCAGATACCGCAGAAATTGTCAGAGATGCTCATAAAGTCCTGCACAATGGCAGGGGATACTGTCCTAATACTTTTTGGCGGGAGCGGTTCGGAAATATGTTTATGCAAAGAATTAGAAAGAAATTTTATATCAGCAGAGATGGATGCAAAATATCACAGGATGATTATGGACAGACTTGAAAAGGGATTTATTGATAAAGAATATCGGCTGCAGTTACGACAGTATGATCAAATTTTTCGTGACGAGCAAATAAGACTACTTGAAACACCGACACCATATTTGGCAAAACGAAGCAAGCATAGCAATCAGAAGATATAACCCTTGACGAATTGTCTGAACATATCCAGCGCTTCAATGTCGGCAAATATTATATTGAGAAAGAACAAAAACCTTTTACATATATTTAGGAGGCAGCTATGATACCCATAGAGTATGATATTATCATCTTTAAAGAAGATGAAACTTATGTGGCATATTGTCCTGAACTCGATGTTTCAAGCTGTGGAAATACTGTTGAACAGGCAAAGGAGATGCTGAAAACTGCAGTAAGGCTCTTTCTTGAGGAAGCTGAAAAGATGGGAACTATTGAGGATATACTCGAAGAGGCAAAATACAAAAAGGACTCAAAGGGGTATTGGATTCCACCAAAGCTTGTTGCTACTGAATTGGTAACTGTATCATAATATGCCCAAAATAGCTCCCATACCTGCAAGCAAGTTGCGAAAGGTGTTTGAATGAGAAAAACAGTTATCTCCCTGATATTTTTTATTCTGCTTCCATTCTCAGTCTACCCGTTTCAAGTAACAAAACATCCCTCTCCTGTCCTTTCTCCTCTCCCTTCACCCCTGTGGGATACGCATGAGGTTGAGCCGTCCTCTGTCATCAAAGACGGCGATACCTATAAGATGTGGTATACAGCTTACGATGGTAAGACCTATCGGATAGGATATATGTCTTCAAAAAACGGGGACGATTGGGAGAGGCTTGAAAATCCTGTCCTCGATGTAAGCTCAAAGGAGTTCTGGGACAACTTTGGTGTTGCCTATCCATTTGTCATGAAAGAAGGGACGGTTTACAAAATGTGGTATACGGGCTCAAACGGCAAGAGGATGGCGATAGGATACGCTACATCCGACGATGGCATAAAATGGGTGAAGCATCCGAGTGTCGTGCTGCAGCCTGAGAGCAGGGAGGCATGGGATGGCTATGGCGCTTCATACCCCTTTGTAGTAAAAGAGGGGGAAATCTATAAGATGTGGTATGCGGGTTTTGACGGCGAGATTCATGCAATAGGATATGCCTTTTCAAAGGACGGCATGAAATGGGAGAGGTTTAAAAAGAATCCTGTCTTTACTCCTAAATCAGGCTGGGACGGGATGGAGGTTATTCATCCATACATATTAAAGACTAAAACCGGATACAGGATGTGGTATTCGGGAAAGGGAGACAGAGCTATCTTCGGCGACCCTTTCAGGATAGGGCATGCTGTTTCCTCCGACGGCATACACTGGCGAAAAAGTAAGACATCTGTTTTAGACCCTGCAAAAGGAGGGAGCTGGGAGATGATGGGGGTATACAGGCCTGTGATACTTCAGAAGACAGAGGACAAAAGACAGAAGACAGAATATGTAATGTATTATGCGGGATTCAACGGCAGGAGGGTGAGAATTGGTCTCGCCTTTTCCAAAGACGGTAATATCTGGAATAGATACGAAAAAAATCCTGCTATTGATGTAAAGGAAGGTAAATCATGGGCAAGCGCTTCGGTTTTCAGAGGAACGATTGTAAAGGAGGGGGATTTATACAGGATTTGGTATGCAGGGTCGAATGATACAAAGACAAGGATAGGGCATGCAGTATCGAGGGATGGGATAAATTTCGTGAAATTTCCGGAGAAGCCTGTTCTTGAAGGCGGTAACGGATGGGAAAGGATTGATGCCGCATATCCCTTTGTAGTAAAGGAGGATGACACTTATAAGATGTGGTATACAGGCTCTGATGGCTCAAGTTTAAGAATAGGCTATGCTACATCAAGAGATGGTATTACATGGGAGAAATATTCCGGCAATCCTGTTGTTGACCTCGGAAAAGCAGGCTCGTGGGACAGCATGCAGATTGCCTATCCTTCTGTAATCAGGGATTCGGAAGGATACAGGCTTTACTATGCAGGATTTGATGGTAAAAAGATGAGGGTGGGATTTGCGTTTTCAAGGGATGGGGTTCATTGGAAAAAATCGGATAAAAATCCTGTGATGGAAAGCGAGATAGGCATTTCCTATCCCTGGGTTATTAAAGTTCATAGTGAGCGAAGCGAATCTAATGGCTACAGCTTTAAAATGTGGTATTCAAAGCTTGGGGATGGTTCGACAAGCTCACCATCGGGATATAACATTTTTATGGCTGAATCGTCTGACGGCATAAGATGGAAAGGCTCGGATAATCCCCTCTTACCCCCCTTTAATAAAGGGGGGAAGGGGGGATTTGAAGGGGAGTCAAAGGGTCCATTTGTTTTAAAGGAGGGCGGCTCTTACTGGATGGGATTTGAATCTTTTGACGGCTCGGCAAACCGTATCTATCTCGCCGCTCCCATGAACAGCATGAACTGGACGGTTTTTGATAAGGCGCTGCTCGATGTCAGCGCAGGGGATGACTGGGAGAGCTACGGTGTCTCAAGCGGAACTGTTATAAAGGACGGAGGGGTATATAAGCTGTGGTATTCAGGACATGATAAATATAAATACAGGATAGGTTATGCTGTGTCAGAGGACGGCATTGATTGGAAGCGGTCTAGTGAAAACCCTGTGATGGATACAGGGACAGCAGGAAGCTGGGACAGTGATTGTGCTGCATATCCTTTTATTATAAAAGACGGCGATATTTATAAGATGTGGTATAACGGATTCGGCAGGGATATGCCGCCGAGCATCGGATATGCCACATCAAAAGACGGTGTCCACTGGGAGAGGTATCCTGAGCCTGCCCTTACGCCAGGCAGCGCCGGTATATGGGATTCTTATTTTGTCGGCTACCCAACAGTAATAAAAGAGGGCGATAAATACCTTATGTGGTATGCAGCTATCGATAACCCTTACAGACCATGGAGGATAGGCTACGCAGAATCCAAAGACGGTATATCATGGGTAAGGCATGATGAGCCTGTTCTCAATACAGGGCAATACGGGGAATGGGATGAATCCGGGATTTCCTATCCAAGAGTGATAAAAAATGGGAGTAAATATATCCTGTGGTATAGCGGAATTAACAGAGGGGCATTGCGGATAGGGATTGCTTTATCGGAGGATGGTATTCACTGGGAGAAATCCGCCGAGAATCCTGTAATAGATATAGGAGAAGAGGGGGCATGGGATGAGGTTTGCGTTTTTTCGCCGATGGTATTATTTGAAAACAATCGCTATAAGGTGTGGTATACTGGATTCAATAATGAGAGAATATATAATATTGGGTATGCGGAGATTGAAGGATTGGGAGAAACGATGATGCCAGCCGCTATAATAAAAAGTAAACCCCGTTAGAAGTTCGCTATTGTATGAATAATTTGATTATTTGCAATCTTGATTTCTCTCCCAAGGAATACTTCTAACGGGGTAAACACAGCAAATGAATGAAATCGCAAAAAGATATTACCCCTTTGGTCATCATCTAAGAGAAGTTTTCGGTGAAAAGGTTTGCAAGATTGTCATTGATGCGGGATTCAATTGTCCCAACAGGGATGGTAAAGTTGGAACAGGGGGCTGTATCTACTGCAGCGGCGGGAGTTATTATCTCCCGGATTTCTATAAAAACCTTTCGGTAAGAGAGCAGTTGATTTCTTCGATTGCAAATATTAAAAACCGTTTTCATGTCAATAAATTCATAGCCTACTTTCAGGCATATTCTAACACCTACGCAGCAGCAGATAAGCTCAAGAAGATTTATGATGAGGCTTTGAGTGTGGATGGAATCGTGGGGCTTTCCGTAGGCACAAGACCGGATTGTTTGTCGAATAATATCCTTGCCCTCCTCGAGAGATATACAGAGAGCACTTATCTATGGCTCGAAATCGGTCTGCAATCGTCCCACGCCAAAACCCTCAAATTTATAAACAGGGGGCATACCTTCGAGCAGTTTGCAAATGCTGTTGGAAGGGCAAAGAACAGGGGATTTAAGATATGCACCCATGTTATCCTCGGACTTCCGGGAGAGACCTATAAAGATATGATGGAGACGGCTAAAAAAATCGGTAAGATGGGAATAGACGGCGTAAAGCTCCATCACCTGCAGGTTCTTAAAAATACCCCGCTGGAAAAAATCTGTCGGAGAAAAAAAATAAATCTCCTTGACGAAACGAGATATGTAAAATTAGTATGCGATTTTCTGGAGTATCTGCCGGACAATATAATGATTCAAAGGATGGTCGGCGATGCCCCTAAGGACAGATTAATAGCCCCCCTCTGGTCGCTGAATAAAACAGACATCATTAAGGCAATAGATGCAGAGATGGAGAAGAGAGAGGCGTATCAGGGGGCAAGAACAAAAAAGAAAAATTTTTAGCCACAGACCTTATGATTAAAAAGTAAAGAAGCAAGTCTTACTTTCAGGTTATACTCCTTGAGATAGATAACCATAATCGAAAGGAGGCTTGCATGAATCATCTTAACAGACTTGATT
>JACQEW010000194.1 GCA_016200365.1 Nitrospinota bacterium | reverse complement strand
CGTGCTTTCTACCGTTTCTTCCTTTAGGGTTGCAGGTTTCATCCTATCTGACAGACTGACCACTGCTATACGTTTAACGAGGCTTAACAAGGTTCACTTTCGTTGCGGCTTACATAAACGCTTGTCTTGAACTTAGTGCAATTCGTCACCTCCTTACACCTCAAGACAGCTTCGACCTGAACGGTAAATTAGGTCGCATGGCTCTTTCATCCATTAGGTATTCATACGCCTCTTGGCGTAACCAGATAAACACAGATTATGAAGATTGAGAAAACAAAAAACCGAAAAAAACTATTTTTCTGCCTTTTTTTATCTGTGTATATCTGTGAAAATCTGTGGTAAATTTTTTATAATTTCCTATATGTGTTCTGGCTAAATATATTTTTTATTTTCTCAAAACTTCCGGAATTAAGTCTTGCTGCCAGTCTGTTCTCTTCCATTATCTTTGCGTATATCTCTTCCCTATGGATTACAAGCTCGGGCGGCGCCTCTATGCCAACCCTAACCTGTCTGCCCTTTACTTCAACAATGGTGACCTTTATATTATCACCAATGTTTATACTCTCTCCCGACTTCCTTGTCAGAATTAACATATGCAGTAGCAGTGCACCAGAGCACCAGAACACCAGAACACCAGTTTATAGAGAATTATAAAATTTCCATAATAAATTTCCTACTTCTTGCCTTAAATCTTGAAGCTTTTTATGTCCTTCTCCAGTAAGATATTCCAGCCTTAAAGAAAAATCCAATAAATATTCTGTTTCAGCAAGAGAGCCTAATGCGATGTTTATAAATTGTTTTAATTCTTTCCTCCCCTGTCTTCCGTAACCCTCGACTATATTTGTAGGAACTGATAAAGCCGCTCTTCTTAATTGAGAAGTAATCCCATAAATTTCATCTTTAGGAAAATTTTTGGCAGTTATATAGACTTGATATGCCAATTCATCAGCTTTCCGCCAGACAATTAATTTTTTGTATCCCTTTTCTTCCATACTGGTGCTCTGGTGTTCTGGTGCCCTGGTGCACTATCTTATAAAATCCAGCAGGCTCGGCTGGATAATCTTTGCCGCTGACTGCAGCGTCGCCTGATAAGCGGTTTGAAACAGCGCCAGATCGCTGGCAGATTTTGCTATATCCGCATCCTCCACAGCAGACCTCTGCTTTACTGCATCCTGATTAGACTGATCCAGAAGCCCCTTCATGCTCTCTATCCGATTTACCCTGCCCCCTACTTCTCCCCTTATTCCTAACACCTTATCAATATTTGTATCAATAAGCCCTATTGCCCCAAATATCGCATTTGTATCATTATTGTTAAGTGCATCTCTCAGTATTGTGAGTGTCTTTATGATATTCTTTCCGCCGCTGATTCCAAGGTCTGATGCCGATGTCCCTGAGCCGACCTCTTTAGCATAGGCAAAAGTTGATGGATTATTGGATAGTATCTGGAGCGACTTCCCTGATGAATCTATTGATGCAGTAACATTCAGTCCTGAGTTATTTATAGCATTTATTACAGCAGAAATATTGGTTGCCGAACTTAAAGATATTGCCCCTGATGCTGCGCCATTTACCACTGTTATCGCCGTGAGGCTGAGTCCATTCCCGCCATTCAGGAGAGACAGCGGTGTGGATGTGGTCAAGTTAGGAGTCAGGTCAAGTCCATCAATATTATCAGGCATACTGGCGAGTATTCCCAGATCGCTGGCTGTCTTTCCACCACCAACTTCTTCTATCGTGAGATTTTGTGTGGCAATACTGTTATTATCTATTATGGAAATGCCGTTGCCTGCGCTGTTTATAGAGGCTGTTATATTAATGCCGCCGGCATTTATGGCATTAATTACACCTGATACGGTAGATGCACCTGAGAGATTTATTGTTGCAGAATTACCCGCCCTGTTTGTTATCTTTATCGAGCCTGACGCTACCCCATTCCCTTTATTGAGAGAAGACAGGAGTGTATTGCCGTTTATATCAGGAGAGAGGTCAGTTGTCAGAAGGGTGGAGCCGTCGAGGCTTATCCCCATCTTCTTGTCCGACTCTATCTCTATCTGAACCTCTTTTTTATCTCCGAAATATATTGCCCCTGATGCAAAGGGCGCTGTATTCGTTTTCTGTCCTGCAAATATATACTTGCCTCCTATTGATGAATTACCCAGCAGCACCATCTGGGAGATAATATTATCAATATCCTTTGCATAAGTCTTTCTCGTTTCAGCGGTGGCAGGCGCCCCTGCCTGAGATACTGATATCTCCTTCGCCCTTCTCAATACTTCACTCATAGTGTTTAAAGTCGAGTCCGCCATATTGAGCCATGCAACGCCTTCATCTATATTCCTTATATGCTGCTCGGTAGAGGATATTCTCGCCCTGTAGTCCAGGACACGGTTTAAGCCTGTAGGGTCATCAGAGGGCTTATTTATCCTTTTTCCCGAAGACAGCTCTTCCTGAGCCTTCAGAAGCCCCTCGTTGTTTGTAAATATGTTATACAGGGTGTTATTATACATCATCCTGTTTGTAATGCGAAACATAAAGACTCCGTAGAACACCAGGCCACCAGTCACCAGTGCACCAGTTACTTAACTTATTACTGGTGCTCTGGTGCTCTGGTGCACCAAAATTATTATCTCACTGTACTCAACAATGTCGTCAACAACTCATCCACAACACCTATAAGCTTTGCAGCAGCGCCGTAGGCGCGCTGAAATTTTATTAAATCTGTCATTTCCTGGTCGAGGGATACACCGGATATGTTTTCCCTCCTGTTCTCCAATTGAAGCTTCACCGCCTCCCTCTGCTTTACATTATCCTTAGCAGTGGATGTATCGAGCCCGACTGTCCCGACCACTGCGTTATAATAATCGTTAAATGTATATGTCCCGGATGCAGCGCCGCCAGAACCGCCGATGATAAGACTGCTTTGCAGACTTCCTATTGAAAGGGCGTTATCCCCATCCCCCGATGCCTCGCTCTTTGCAGCGGCTATCTTTTTTGTATTTGCCTCCACCGTTGAATTTACCGCCATCGTGCCTGCCGAATTCTCAGATGCGCTTATAACAAATCTATCCCCTGACGATGCAGAGCCTGAAACGGAAACCGTAATACCCTTCTGCTGAAAAAAAGTAATTGCACTTCCTGATGAAAATGTAAATGTTCCTGAGGATGCCCTTTGTGTAGCGTTATAAATTGAATAGCTTGAAGATGAAGTAAATCTCACCTCATAATTATCTGTAGCCGCCACCTGCGGATTGCTCAAGCTTCCGGAGCTTACCGTGGCGCTCCCTGTATTTGAAGCCCCTGCCTTCGTCGTAACTGACAGGACATTAAAGAAATTCACTCCTGTGGATTTATCGAGACCGTAACCTGTAACATGCTTCTTATTGACCTCTTTTACTATTGAAGCCGACAATATATCCAGTTTTTTAAGATACTGCTGGACATTGCTGTCCCTCGCCTCGATTAACCCTGCCAAATTCCCGCCTGTCAAATCGCTGCTGAGATCCGTAAGCGTCCCGTCCACATTCTTCCACTTTACATCATGAAGCGCCGCATTCTCTGCATTCTGAACCGCCTGCAATTGAAAGGCATACTGTCCCGTTACAATGGGTCTTCCCTTGGCTGTATAAACAATTGCCTGCTTATTCGTAGAATCCTCATAATAATTGACATCTATCCTCTCCGCCAATTTTTTTATGATAAGCTCCCTCTTATCCCTCAAGTCATTGGCGTTCTCGCCTGTTACCTCTGATTCATGGATTGTCTTATTCAATTCTGCCACCTGACCGGTGAACTGATTTATCTCATCAACAGTTGACACAATCTTTTTATCAATATCATCCCTGATTCTCTTCAGGTCGGTAGAGAGCTTGTTAAATGTATCGGAGAGAAGCTTCCCCTTCCCTATTACAGCCTGTCTTCCTGTTTCGCCTGCAGGGTTTAACGAGAGGTCCTGCCACGCAGACCAGAATTCGGTTAAATACTTGTTTAACCCGCCGCCTGTGGTCTCGTTAAACACCACCTCTGCACGGCTCAACGCCTCCTCTTTTGAAGTCCATTTCCCTAAAAGATTTGTCTCTGAATTAATCTGGGAGCCTAAGAAATTATCGTAAGCCCTTTTAATCTCGGTTACCCTGACGCCTGTCCCTATCTGCCCGGGAGTGGTAGGAATCGGATATGATGCCTCGATTACAGCCTGCTGGCGGGTATAGCCTTCTGTATTGACATTGGCTATATTATGACCCGCAACCTCAACAGCAGTCTGCTGTGAAAAAAGCGCCCATCGGGCTATGTTTAATGCACCGTAGATGTTCATAAACAGTGTAAGTGTAAGTGTAAGTGTAAGGAATCTATTGTTTTTCACTTTCACTTACACTTACACTTTATTTTCCACTTTAACTCATAACTTTTACCATCCTACCCCTCTGCACCTGGCTGTGAACGGCTCCAGATGAGAGGTAGGTAGGACGGGGGTTTGTGGCGTCGTTTAAAAACTTAAATGATTCTCTGATAGTATCCATTGACATCTCGATAAAATTTTTATTCTCCCTGTTTACATCCCTTATGCTCTGGACAAGGGATAAAAGCTTGGAGCGATAGTTTTTAAAAACAGATGAATAGGGCTCCGAAGTCGAATCTGACAGATACGACAATGTCATGTCGCCTGACTTAACATGGAAAAGGTCTGACAGCTTATCGGTAATTGACAGCCTTGAATCCTCCAACATCTTGATCTTGAGCACCATTGTCTCCTTCTGTTTTATACAGTCATGGAGTTTATGAAGGGAGTTTTCTATGATAAACCGCCTCTCCCTTTGAAAGATGTCCAATAAGAGAGAGTAATTCTCCACAATCTCCTTCAATATTTCCGATAGACTATCCAGTAAAGTATTCATATTCGTATTATCGGCATATTTTATAATTCAGTTGAGTAGTTGAGTTGTTAAGTGGTTAAGTTGTTTTAAACTACTCAACCACTCAACCACTTAACTACTATTTTTTATTGAGCTGCTTATACATCGTTTCTGAAATTTCCGATTTTCCTCTCTCAGCCATACTCTTCGCAAGCTCCTGATCCATCATTGACTTATATATCTCCTCGCCGCTCTTGCCGCTGATAAAACCGCTTTTGGTAACCGTATCCCGCATAGTTTTTATCATGTAATAGAGAAACACGGATTCAAACTCCGATGTAAGCTTTTTAAGTTTTTTATCTTCATTCTCTGACTTCTGACTTCTGACTTCTGACTTTTGGCTTCTGCCTTCTGTATTCTGTATTCTGAATTCTGTCATATAACAATCTCGTAAAAAGTCAAAAATTAGCCATAAGGGTAAAACGGCTCTCATTGTTGTAAGGGCTAATTTTGTTTTGACTTTTTACGAGTTCCTCTCTCACAGTATCTCCAACTCCGCCTGTAATGCCCCGACAGCTTTAAGTGACTGAAATATGGCAATCAGGTCTCTCGGAGAAACCCCTACGGCATTCAGCGCCTTTACAAGGTCCCCTATGTTTGCAGCAGCCGGAACCACTATCAATCTCTCCCCTTTTTCTTTGATTGTTATGGCAGATTCAGGGGCTGCCATCGGCTGTCCAAATGTCAGCGGAGGCGGCTGAATAATCCGCAGCTGCTCTTTAATCTCTACAATCAGCTCGCCGTGGGATATCGCTGCCGAAGAGATCCTCACATTATCCCCTATAGCAATCGTCCCTGTTCTTTCATCCAGCACTACTTTCGCCCTGTTGTCTACACCCACATCTAACGATTCTATCTGTCCTATCATCTCGACTAATTTAACCTTGAACTTAGCAGGAATTTTTATATTAACTGTCCCTGAATCCAGAGGAAATGCCGATGCCTCTCCCAGAGAGGTATTAATCGCCTTTGCAACATTTAATGCTGTTGTGAAATCAGGTCTGTGAATGATAATATTAAACCCCTCTTTATTATTAAAATCAAAGGGGATTTCCCTCTCTATAATGGCTCCGCTAACTATTTTCCCGACTGTTGTATGATTCCTCTGAACAGAAGCCCTTTCAGCCTCCACACTGAACGCACCTCCAATAGATACTGCACCCTGAGCAACAGCGTATATCTCTCCATTCGGCGCCTTAAGAGGTGTCATAAGGAGGGTTCCGCCTTCAAGACTTCTCGCATCTCCAAGGGAGGATACTGTTACATCTATACGCCCCCCTACCCTCGCAAAGGGCGGAAGATTGGCGGTAATCATCACTGCCGCTATATTCTGTATCCTCACATCATACAACTGCCTCACATCCACTGTCGTCCCAAGCTTTTCCATCATACTGAGAAGGGTCTGAACGGTAAACTGACTGTTATAGTAATTATCGCCTGTATTCCTTAAACCAACTACAAGACCGTAGCCTATCAGCTGGTTATCCCTGACGCCGCCGATACTCGCTATATCCTTTAACCGTGCAGCCTCAGAAGACAGAAGACAGAAAACAGAAGACAGAAGACAGAATACAGTAATAAGAACTATTTTTTTACTCATTTTCATATTTACCTCACTCATAACTCATAACTCTTAACTAAAACGGCCATATCCATTTGAATGTCTTCCCAAGCCATCCGGGCCTCTGCTCGTCATCGAGACTACCCTCGCCCTGATAAACTATCTTTGCATCGGCAATATCAACGGAGCTCACGGTATTATTGCGGGATATATCTTCAGGTCTGACAATACCGCTCACGGTTATATGCTGTGTCTCGTCATTCACCTTTATATCCTTAACACCGTCAATCTTAAGATTCCCATTGGGAAGAACATCAACTACCACTGCTGTTAAAGAGGCATTCAAATTACCCGCCCTCGTAGTGGTTCCTGCGCCTTCAAATTTATTTCCCCCTTTGAATTGAAAATCTGTAGGCACCCCTGTCCCTGCTTTAAAACCCAGGGTATTATCGCTGCCGCGGGATGTCTTTGTCTCTGCCGCCTTAGATGCCTGAGATGACTCGGCAATTATAACGGTAACAATATCTCCCACCTTGCTTGCCTTTGTATCCTTAAATAAAAGGAGCTTGCT
>JACQEW010000156.1 GCA_016200365.1 Nitrospinota bacterium | reverse complement strand
ATAAAAACTGCAAAGCCAATAAGAAGTATCCCAAAAATTAAAAATGTGAGTTCATTGCTCATTTTTTATCCTCCATACTATCTTTTATCTTAGAAGATATAAAAATCGCTATTATTACTAAAAAAATGAATATACCAATTCCAATTAAGAACAACTCAATACTGAAATGTCCAGAAATAATCGAGCCTAATACAACTATAGATAATACATATTCCGCTGTTTTTACAAAAACATCAACTAAAAGCTGCTTTTCTCGGTCTCTGAATTTCATCAGTACCCTTTTATTTTAAAAATAGCAGAGTTTCCTATTTCTGTCAATCAAAACAAATTAAAAACAAAAAAAGGGGAGGGTTTGAAAAACCCTCCCCTTTCCTTGAATCATAGTAGGTAGCCGCAGGCTTTAGCCTGCGAAACTACGCAACCATAAAGGTTGCGGCTACCTTAAATTAGAATGCTTCCCCCCTCACCCTGCCCTCTCCCCATAGGGGAGAGGGAGGATAAAGGAAATTAGAATGCGGAGAATAACATCAGAGTTGTCTTATTGGTATACCCATATGCTGTCTTTTGGTCCGCATCGCCACCCAATAATGCATAATCTAACTGTAACTTGGCATTCTGAGTTATATCATACACACCTGTAATCAAAGTCCTGGTTTCAACATCCTTAGATGTAGCCCCCTTTTTACCCGTAAGGTAAACAAATCCTACAGATGCCTTATTCGGGATAACACCAAGATTTACAGCTATGCTCGTTGCACTCTTGTCACCTGTAGCTGATGCAATGGCATATGTTTTACCGTCAGTCCCTGCCTTAGGTACTGTAGCATAGGTTGCATAGACTCCAAGATTCATACCTCCAACCTCACCCAGCAACTGGAGATCAAATGCTGTTCCCTGAACTACATAAGTAGCAGAAGCTGCTTCACCCAATTTTGTCTCACCTGTATAGAGTTGTGCACCTATTGCCGTATCCCAGCCTCCAAGATTGGGTGTTACTGCTGCACGAATATACTGTGCGAGATTAAGACCAGAGGGAATATCATCGGAATGACTTGGTCCCCAAAGTGAGGCATTTATAAAGAACATATCACTGGCGCCATAGAGAACAATACCGGTGGCTGCTGGACCATTAAGACCGGTATACTGTTGTGCAGAAGTTGCTACACCTTCACCATAAGGTTTATGTATCTTTATTGCACCTGTATTTAAAGTCTCAAATCCATAGGCTGGTCCCTGATCTGCTGTTGTGAATGCACCTACGGCTATGGTGGTCCCACCCATATCGAAGGGGAATATTAGCTTAAAATTATCAAAACCTCCCGACTCCTTCAGTCCTCTCTCCAGCAAAAATCCAATATGTTCTCCACCACGACCACCAGCCATTATTGCTGCCTCATCAGGAATCTGTATTGCACCCCTGTCTGTCCCTGCCTTAGTATCTCCGTTTGTTGACTGGTATCTTAGCTTAACTACAAGAGACAGATTAAGAACATCAGGGATGGATAAACCTTCATCCTCTATCTTCTTCTGGCCCCCAATCTGTGTATAACCGCCTGCCTTAAATGCCCTGCCAAAGGAATTTAATGATGGGAAACTCTGATAATGGCAGGTCGTGCAGGAATGACCTGTCTGCCTTGCAAAACCTGGAACTGCCGATGCATCTTTCGCTATAAACATCGAGCCTACGAAAGCAACGGCTGCGATAACTAATAAAGCTGCTATATTTCTTCCTTTCATCTTTTACCTCCTCAAATTTTAAAAAAACAATCTATCTTGTAGGGCAACCCTTTAGGGTTGCTTAATGCAAGGCTAAAGCCTTGCCCTACAGAACCTTACCCTACAACAATTTCATGGTTACTAACCCACCACCTCCTTTCATTTATAGAATTATACAGTTTGCTTAACCCCTCACCCCCTGATAAAAACATTCAGGGGCTAACCCTCTTCTTCCAAGAGGGGAGAGGAGCGAAAAGAAAAATATAAGGTTTTTTACCACATCCACATTACCATGTCAAGTATTTTTTAGGAGAAAAAAATCTTTTTAAAATTTTATTTGCTCTCTGTATATATTATAGCAAAAAATAATGAGCAAAGATATTTATTTATTATATCAACGGCTCATAGCCGGTCTCCCTGATGCTCATTACGACAATATCTATCCTCCTGTTTTTTGCCCTGCCGTCTTCATTTTCATTCGATGCTATCGGGCGTGAATCGCCATAAGCTGCCACTGATATAAGCTGCGGAGAAAATTTGAATCTGTCAATAATATATTTTGATATATTTGAAGCCCTTGCAGCGGACAATTCCCAGTTTGAATGGAAATTCGGTGTGCTGATAGGAGTAGAATCCGTATGTCCCTCTATTCTAATATGATGTTTCCCTATCTTTAATTTCTCGGCAACCCTATCCAATATGGGCAGCACCTCGGATCTTATTTCTGAACTTCCCGGGTCGAAAAAGTAACCTGCATGAAGCCTTATAACAAGCCCCCTCTCCATAAGCTCAAAGACCATCGAATCAGGCATCTTCACCCTTACTAAATCATTCTTTATAGCATTCCATATATCCTTTTTAACTTCTTCGAATTTCTCAGCCTCTCCCGGATAGAGCTGGGTTATAGCCTCTGTAGTCTTTATAGGAAGGGGGACCATTCTCTCTTTTTTTTGTGTATCAAACATCGGTATATCTTCTACGCCTCCGCTTCCGAACATGCTGAAGGCAAATTGAAATGAATTTGAAACCTTTTTCAGCTTCTGGACATCCACCTCTGATATGCCATACAAAACCACAAAAAGTGCAAAGAGCAGTGTTATAAAATCTGCGTAAGAAATCAGCCACCTCTCTAAATTTTCATGGTCTGCATGCTTTTTCTTTCTTGCCATAAAAATAATAGGGCACCAGGACACCAGTCACCAGTGCACCAGTTTAAAGAAGGTCACCAGCGCACCAGTCACCAGTGCACCAGAAATATATTCTTTACTGGTGTCTGGTGCCCTGGTGTTCTGGTGCCCTTCTTTACTGGTGTCTGGTGCTCTGGTGACCTTCTTTATTTCTTCCCTTCAACCTTTCTCAATCCTTCTTCAAGAAAGGCATTCAGCTTCTCTTCCACTATCCTCGGATTTAATCCTTCCTGAATGCTCATTACCCCTTTTATAATCAGTTCCTTTACTAAAACCTCAACCTTTGCCTGCCTCTTTATCTTGCTTGAAATTGGCAGAAAGAGCAGATTCGCAGCGCCAACGCCGTATACCGTGGCGACAAAAGCAACTGCAATACCCTTACCTATCATACTGGGGTCAGCCATAACCTCCATTACATGGATAAGACCCAATACCGCTCCCAATATACCTACAGTAGGGGCATATCCCCCCGCTGCTTCCCAAACCTTAGATCCCGTTAGCATCTCATCTTCCTTTGTTTCAATGTCCTTCTCGAGTATATCCTGAATTACTGCAGGCTCATAGCCGTCCACTGCGTAGGTTATAGCCCTTTTCATAAATTGATTTCTTATATCGGCAACCTTATTCTGCAAAGCCAGTATTCCATCTTTTCTTGCTATACCTGCAAAATTTGTAAGTATCGTTAAAAGGTCCTGGGGGTTCTCTCCCGGGGTTTTAAATATACCAAAAAAATAAGTAACTCCCTTTTTAAAGTCGTTGAGAGTAAAACTCAATACCGTAGCGCCGAGTGTGCCTCCAAAGACTATAATCCCTGCTGTCAGCTGGATAAGGGCGCCTACATGTCCGCCTTCAAGCATCTGTCCAACAAGCACGGCTGCGATACCGCCAAATAATCCGATAATTGAAGTTATTTCCATAACTCACAGAGCACCAGTACACCAGACACCAAAGCACCAGTAAAAACTGGTGACTGGTGCGCTGGTGCACTGGTGATCTTTCTTTAAGCTCCGCCGCTATATTTTGAAAAATCTATCAGTGGATGGATGGGTTTCAAATTCCATACATAGACATCTCTGAAATGTTTTATACATTTATAAAAACTGTCGGTGGAGTCCGTCTCTATAATAAAGAACCCCTTTCTCGACCCGTAAAAGCCGTATTTGCCGACTACCTTAAAACCAGGCGGCGCCGATTCTATCTCTTTCTCCCATGCGAGTATCTTGCTGTTTACAGTTTCATATCTCACATCAGGAAGCATCTCAAACTCTGCATAAAATAACATATACCCCCCCTTTTTTTAAATGTAAAATGCAAATTGAAAAATGAAAAATCAAAGAATCTTTCATTAATTTTGCACTTTGCATTTTGCATTTTGAAATTTTCAATTATCTTTTAATTTGTTCCCTTCCCAATACCACTATATCTATCCTCCTGTTCTTTGCCCTCCCGCTCTCCGCTGCATTTGTATCAATAGGATGATAGGCTGCATACCCTGCCGCAGAGACCTTTGACGGTAAAAACCCTTTTTTTTCCACAAGATATTTTACCACATTTGTCGCCCTCATGGATGAAAGCTCCCAGTTAGATGAATATATCTCACTCTGGACAGGAATAGAATCCGTATGCCCTTCAACCCTTATATCATAATTCAAAGGTCTAAGAGCTGCTGCGACATTATCCAATACAGGCAGTATGGCAGGGTGGAGACCGGCATCCCCGTTATTAAAAAAATAGTTTGTCGAGAGTCTTATTATCAGTCCCCTGTCATCCAGCTTGAAGTTCAATATCTCGGCGCCGGTTCCTCCAACTTTTATATATTCAAATAAATTATCCTTTATCTTATCCCTTGCCTTTGCCAGCTCCTCATAATCTATAAATTCCTCCTTATATTCACCTGAGACCATAGCATCTCCGGGCGGTCCATGAAAAACAGGCGGCGCACCTGTCCCTCCAGTCCCCGAAGTAGTAAACCCGAACTGAATGGATTTGGATACCTCTCTCAATTTTCTTAAATCAATATTTGTTATTGCGAAGAGAACGACAAAGAGGGCAAACAGAAGGGTTATAAAATCGGAATACGAGATGAGCCATCTCTCAAGATTCTCATGTTCCTCTTCTTTCTTTTTTCTCGCCATGTATTTTTATGTATAGGAATTTCAATGTAGGGCAAGCCTTCAGGCTTGCTTATGCAAGGCTAAAGCCCTGCCCTACGGTGTGTTGCTGCCGAAGGCAGCCTAATTTAAAAAGCAATGAGCAATGAGTGCCGAGCAATGAGTAATAAAACTCATTGCTCATTGCTCATTGTGATTAATACATCCCGCCCATTCCTCCCATTCCTCCGCCACCGTGAGGCGGCATTGGAGGCATCTTCTCCTCTTCGGGTATATCGGTTACAACAGCCTCGGTTGTGAGCATGAGGGATGATATGCTGGCAGCATTCTGCAATGCAGAGCGGGTTACCTTTGCAGGGTCTATTATTCCGGCAGAAAGCATATCTACATATTCTCCGTCATTTGCATCAAACCCTACATTATTCTTTTCAGCCTTAACTTTTTGAACAACAATAGAGCCTTCTGCACCCGCATTATTCGCAATCTGTCTGAGAGGCTCTTCCATAGCCCTCTTTATTATATTGACGCCTATCTGCTGGTCGCCAGCCAGCTTGAGCTTATCCAGTGCAGGTATCGCCCTGATAAAGGCAACGCCGCCTCCAGGGACTATGCCTTCTTCAACTGCAGCCCTTGTGGCATGAAGGGCATCTTCAACTCTTGCCTTCTTTTCCTTCATCTCTGTCTCTGTAGCTGCCCCAACATTTATGACCGCAACACCACCGACTATCTTTGCAAGCCTCTCCTGCAGCTTCTCCCTGTCATAGTCGGATGTAGTCTCCTCAATCTGCGTCCTTATCTGTTTTACCCTGCCTTCTATCTCAGACTTCTTGCCTGCACCCTCTACAATTGTTGTGTTATCTTTATCTATGGTAACCCTCTTTGCCATTCCAAGGTCGTTTACCTTAACGCTCTCGAGCTTTATGCCGAGTTCCTCCGATATCATGCTGCCGCCCGTCAGGATGGCAATATCTTTCAGCATCTCCTTTCTCCTGTCTCCAAAACCGGGGGACTTAACAGCCGCACAGGAGAGCGTACCTCTTAACTTATTTACCACGAGGGTAGCCAGCGCCTCCCCCTCAATATCTTCAGCGATAATAAGAAGAGGTTTCCCCATCCTTGCAACCTGCTCCAGCAGCGGCAGCATATCCTTCATATTGCTTATCTTTTTTTCATAGATAAGTATATAGGGATTTTCAAGGGCAACCTCCATTCTCTCTGCATCGGTTACAAAGTATGGCGACAAATACCCCCTGTCAAACTGCAGTCCCTCTACAATATCAAGATAGGTTTCCATGCTTTTGGCTTCCTCTACCGTAATAACCCCGTCTTTCCCGACCTTATCCATTGCCTCGGCAATAATATCTCCGATAGTCTTATCATTATTGGCAGAGATAGTCCCTACCTGTGATATCTCTTTTTTGCCCTTTGTAGGATTGCTTAATTTCTTTATCTCCTCGATAACCACCTCAACCGCCTTTTCAATTCCCTTCTTTACCTCCATGGGGTTTGCGCCTGCCGCTACATTCTTTATGCCTTCTCTGTATATAGCCTGTGCAAGAACAGTGGCAGTGGTAGTTCCGTCGCCGGCTACATCGCTGGTCTTGCTTGCAACCTCGTTGACCATCCTCGCACCCATATTTTCAAAAGGGTCTTCAAGCTCTATCTCCTTTGCTACGGTAACTCCGTCCTTTGTAACAGTCGGAGAGCCGAATTTTTTATCAATAACCACATTGCGGCCCTTTGGTCCAAGGGTCACCTTTACTGCATTGGCAAGCTTGTCAACTCCAATGAGTATCTTCGCCCTTGCCTCTTCGCTGTATAAAAGCTGTTTTGCCATTTCTTCCTCCTGTGAAAAAGTGTAAGTGGAAGTGTATGTGTAAGTGATAAACTAAAAAACATATTTCTTCCACTTTCACTTACACTTACACTTAAATTACAATTCCGAGGATATCTTCCTCTCTCATTAAAAGATGCTCTTCGCCTTCGATCTTTATCTCGGTCCCTGCATACTTGGCGTATATTACCTTATCCCCCTTTTTTACTTCCAGAGCCTGTGTCGTTCCGTCTTCCAAAACCCTCCCGTTGCCTACTGCGACGACCTCCCCCTCATAGGGTTTCTCCTTTGCAGTATCGGGGATGATAATCCCTCCCTTTACGACTTCTTTCTCCGGTAATGGCTTCACCAATACCCTGTCCCTTAATGGTCTTACTTTCATTTGCACAACCCTCCTTTCAAAAAAGTTGTATTACTACCTTGGTTGTTTATAATATACTGTGATGAAAAATAAATCAATACAGAAAATTCGATTCAGAACAAAGACCTGATTTCACCACAAAGACACAAAGGACACAAAGAAAAGAATGAATCT
>JACQEW010000045.1 GCA_016200365.1 Nitrospinota bacterium | reverse complement strand
TTCGGTGATCGTCAATAACAGGCAGCCGCCGTCAAAAGAGGTGCTGCGCCAGTAATACCCTTCGGCTGGAAAGGAAGCCGCTCGTTTTTGACCGCCCATATTTTGAATCGGGGCGGGCGGCAGTCCCGGCGTGCCAAATTTGCCGGAAAGTTGACTGGCGTAGAACGCGTGCCCTTTCTGAAAATCGCCGGGTGCAATGTAGGCGAACATAAAGGCATTGCCTGTTTCTCCACCTATATAATGATAAGCGTACCGTGAGCCTGGAAAAAGCTTGACATTGTTGATCACGATTTTCTTTTCAAATGTGGCTACGACTCGCTTTGTTAGGTCGGCGTTTTGGGTTTGCTGATGCTGCTGAATGCGTTTTTCTTCGGCGGCGTCTTCCTCGTTACGTTGCGCAGTTTCTTTGTCAGCAATATCTTCGTCCGAAAGTTTTCCCGTGCGCTGGCGCCACTCTTGGGCGAATCGTTTATCTTTTTCGGCGAGGCTTTCGGCGGGAATGTTGAAGCTTACCCCTTGCGGCATAGCCATGACTTCGAAGAGCATGGCTCCCTTTTGTCCGCCGATATTCATTTCTCCGAGAACAAACGCAGAGAATTTGATTTGCGGGGGAAGCTGGCTTGATAACTGTTGAAATTGGGCTCTCATTGCCGGATATTTCTCAGAGAGGGCTTTAATGTCCATGGGTTTGGTTTTAAGTTTTTCGGTATAGAACGAAAGGACTTTGTTCACAGGATCGGCACTCGTAAATCCGCAACATACGGGCTCTTCGCCTGGCTCAATTTGGGTTACAAGTTTGGCGCCTGGATAGACTGGAATTTGGGGAGACTCTTGCGCGGCTGCCGCCAGTCCGAAAAATAGTCCCACAAGACCTGTGCCAAAAAGGATCGACAATTTCTGCGTTATGTTCATGTTTTTCTCCTTGTTTCGTCAGATACCTCCAGCAAAGCCGGAGGCTTGCTGTTTGCCGGTCGTTCAAAGCGACTTTTTCGCAAACAGAAAAATCAAAACCCAAAACAATTAGCGGGCATCTTGGGATACCGAGTAAGACCCAGTTGTATTGAATTTGCCCGCAAGTTTAAGAGCAACAACTACTCCTTGAACTGTCAAACTCCGGGATCCCCCCAGCAGAGCCGGGGGACTACTTTTTCACAAGTTCAACTCGCCTGTTCTTTGCCTTGCCGTCTTCTGTCTTATTGTCGGCAACAGGTTTGTCCTGTCCAAAGCCTGCTGAACTCAGGCGGTTAGCGTCAATTTCCTGTTTTACAATAGCCGACAAAACCGCTTTTGCACGGTCTTCAGAAAGTGTTTTATTCGATTTCGGATTGCCAATGTTGTCGGTATGCCCCTCGATGCCGAGTTTAAGAGCAGGGCTGCTTTTCATCAACTCCACTATCTGATTAATGATTTTATGAGAGTCGGGTTTAATTGTCGATTTGCCTGTATCAAAGTTTATGTAAAGAGCAACATGACCGTCTTTGTTCAGGGCATCGAGAAGATCGTTTGCAGAAATCTCCTGCTTCATGCCGGTCTTTTCGATTATAGTCAGCGTATACAAGTCGCCATTTCCGGCTGTGACCTCAACCCAGACCTCCTTGCCATCCTTTGCGACCTTGACAGTTGCAATACGATTGCCCGGATCAGTGTTCTCATAGAGGGTTTTGCCTCCAATCTTTCCCAATGCGTTCGTGAAGTTGCGGACGATCTGGAGAGAGGAAGGCTGTTTAGTGCCTTCTTTTGGATAGTAGCTTAAATATGTCTTTTTGCCCTCGACGGAAATCTGTTTCCATGTCTCTTTTGCATCGGGAACCGTGAACTCATGAGAGTCAAAGTCGCTCGCGGAATAGTCCTGAATATAATAGCCAGGCATCCGGCTCAGTATCGGGTGGTCTTTGCTCCCTTCCATATCCTGCTCTGCTGCTGCTGAACTTGACATTAAAAACAATGCAAAGATGCTCATTATAATCATGCGTGCTGTCTTCATCTTCATTCCTCCTTTATTATCATATCTTAAACGCAGGCACCGCAAAGCCCAATGACCCTCTGAATTCCAGCAAGATGCTTATCGGCGTATCCGTGTTTCAATAAGGAAACTTATTTCTGAACGGCTTTTCTGATGGTGATTAAGACATCCTTGTAAACAGTAGCGCCGACCGACCAGGGCGTGGAGATTGAAATATCCACACCGTCGCCCATACTGGCGCACTGCATCCCCTCTTTACAGAAGACCATAGCTTTATTGTTGCCGCGTTCGCTCGGAGCGCCCATTGCTTCGAGCCCTTTCTGCTTCCGATAGTATTCCACTACCTTGTTGAACTCGTCGTTCGTCCGGTAGCAGAAGGTGCCTCCATCCACGGCACCTTTAAACATTTCCTTCATCTGTCTGACCGACTCCGGGCCAAACTTCGAGCAATATGCTTTTGCGGCGGCGTCGGCTTTGGCGCCCGGATAGACCGTGACCCCGAAATGTTCTTCTGCGTATGCTGCCGTGGCGCTGAGAACTGCCAGTGTTGCGATAGCGATGATGTCTTTTTTCATACATCCTCCGAGTATTTCTGTGCCGTCAGGAGTTTCTGCCTGATGGCAAGCAGTGTGGTGGCAGGAGGAAACTCCTGCCACCACAGGAATCTTCACTTTACAATTTTGATGGGTTCGCTTTGCTTAACCCATCCTACATCTCTGCTTATCTTATATTATCAATAATCTCTTGGGCAGCATCATGCCCTTGTCTTGATATAGTCTCATCCTCATCCTTCCTCAGGGTTTTTTCTGTTTCGCCAATATATTTGCTGACCACGTTAGTAGTCGTGCCGTCTCCCGTTGTTGTTTCTGTAGTCTCACTCGATAACAACATCGCCACTCGCAATAAGTGCTTGCAGCTGGGACGATGCAAGATCATCCCCTGAAACTTCCGCAGTGCCTTTTGCTAAAAGGTCAATTTTCTTTCCGCTCGCCAAATTAATTATTAATCTTTTGTTTAGATTGTTTCGAATGATAATGGTTTTCCCTCCATTTTCATCTTCCTTTACCGTATCCTCATCCTCACCTGTCTCAGGAATCGAAATCTGATTCGGGATCGTGGGCCGTTTAGAAAAGGGGACGGTTCTATTTTCCATCTTCAGTTTCCTTTCCTTTACATCCTTTCCATATGTCCCGTCCTCATTCTCGGCAAATGTATCGCTCCCCAAGAAAGTTATGCCCATCAGTAATAATGCTGCTACAATAAACTTTTTCATAGTCTCCTCCTTTTCAGTATGTTTTTTATTCCTGTGCAAACTCTGCATACTGTATACTTCTTCTTATAAAACCGTATTTCTGTTCACATGAAAAACGCCTTCAGGACAAGAGATACAACACCAGCCAGTATTACACCCATCATCCATTTGAGCAGCTTAATCTCTCCATCAAGCCGTAATTCAAGTTCTTTGATATCCCTTTTTAGTTCTTTAATGTCTCCTTTCGTGGCAATGTCTGAAAGGGTAACCTCAAAGACCTCTGATATAGCCTCTGCCTCTGCTTCTGCCTGTTTTTCAGAAACACCAGCCTCTTTCAGCTTTTTGACGAATCTCAGAGTATCAAATGTTGCAACAGTCATGATTCATATTTTAATGCTTTTATACCTTATGTCAAGTGTTTTTATGTTGTCCTTATGTTGTCCTTTTATCCATGATATGTATAAGAAATTCCATACATTTAGCTTCCCCAACAACATTTTGGCATGGTCAAAGGGGTTTTAGTTCCATCAGAATTTTCTCGTTCCATAGATATGTGTTCTCGTTCGCGGATTACATAAAAGCCGATTATCTCAAATGCCTTCACCACCCTCCGCTTGGGGGCATCAACAGGAAATTTGTTCATTAAGCCTTTACTCCAGCCTCTGCCACAAATGCTTCAAGAATAGGCGGCTCAACATCAAGTGATTCTTCACCAAAGGTTTCTAAATGAAAATGGATAGCAGATTTAACATCTGCCAAAGCCTCCTCATAGGTCTCACCTTGACCAACTACGACCCCTTTGATTCCCAATGGATAAGCGATATATCCGTCAGAATGTTTCTCAACAATAATCTTATATTGTTTCATATAAAGAACCCTCCTCAACTATTGAGCGATTCGTAATTACATAAACCCAACCCTTCATATCAACTCCAAATGGTTACTTACGATGGTTTACTGACGCCTTTTCCTGCTTCACCCGTTCATGAAGCCAGATTTTAATCAATGCTCCTCTGTCAACCCCAATCTTTTATTGACTCATTAACTCTTTAACTCCCCAACTCCTTAACTGTTTTTTAAGCCTCTCGATATTCCTAATCGGTGTAGGGTCAACGCCGTTGAGTATGGCGAGATAATAACTTACAAAGTCGCCGAGATATATAAGGGAGAATATACCCGCCAGTCTTCCCTTCCCCTTTCCCCACACCTCCCGCAGCCCGCTTACCCTGTCGCTTAATATCGTTTTTGTAATCTCTATCTGTCTCGATATATGGTCGTCTTCGTCTTCACTTCGCAGGATGATAATAAAGAATTTATCGCCAAATTCATGGTGCATATCCCATCCCTCTATCTCATTGTGATTGAGCTCGGGAAATACGCTGTAAAATGCAGGAATCTTGCTGTTTTCGTTAAACTGGCATTTCCACCTCCATGCAATCGAATCGGTAATATCCTGAACGCCATAGAGGAGCGGAATCTTTCCGTGAATGGCAATGGACAGCATCTTTGCATCGTTTTCCGTTTCGATCGTCTCTGGCGAATAGCTTTTTGATAAAATTTTCAGCACCTCGATGGTTTCTAAAATCTCCCTTTCCTGTCCCTCGACAAAACCAATCTTTTCCATCAAGATAAGCAGAGGAAAAAAGAGATAACCGAGGGATTCTCTGGGCTGCTGCCCGCCGCTAATTTTTATAAGCGGTATGCCTTTCTCGCTGCAAAACTCCTCTACAGCCCCCCCGCTTGCAATGGCTATGATTTTACTCCCCCTTTTGTATCCGTCATTAAGAGAAGACAGCGTCTCCTCAGTATTGCCGGAGTAGCTGATGATAATCGCCAGGGTTTTTTCAGCCGCAAAGCCGGGGAAAAAATAGTTTCTGTTTACGACACAGGGTATTTTAAGACCCCTCTTTAAATAGGATGTTAAAATATTCCCGCCTGCTGCCGACCCTCCCATTCCGCTTATAACTATATTTTCTATCCCCTCCGAATAAAAAGGAAATTCCAGATTTTTTGCGGCACTTACGGCAGTTTCGCATTGAGAATGGAAACTTAATAATCTCTCCCCCATTCCCGATTTATCGCCCTCTTTTATTAATTTCAAATCATTCAGCGGGTGCATAAAAATAATATATCAAAAAATTTAGCAACATGCGAATTTAAAAAAGAACAAGATAATCACACAAAGACACGAAGGCACAAAGAAAAGAAGAAATAAAATCATTGTTCCCTTGCTCCATTGCTTCATTGTTTTTAAGCAATGCAACAATGAAATCATAAAACAATGGATTTTTTTATTTACTTTGTGGACTTTGTGGCTTTGTGTGAGAAAAATTTTATAATTTCCTTAACTTTTTAATTTATATGGCAGGCTGAGGGGGAGGGAGATGAGGGGTTTGTATTTTATATTTTTCTATCTTTCTATAAATAGTTCTACGGTTCATACCAAGCAGTCTTGCAGTCTTTGCCTTGTTCCAGCCGGTCTTTTCCAGTGCTTGAAGGATTGTTTGATATTCATCACCCTCATCCCGCACATAAGAATTTATATGCGGGGTAAACTCCTTTAATTCTTGCGGCAGGTGGTCAACGGTAATGGCGCTCTGCCGGCATAATATAAAGGCATGCTCTATTGTATGCTCAAGCTCCCTTATGTTTCCATGCCAGGGATACTTCATGAAGAGCTTCTCGACATCCGCTGATATTCCTGTTATATTCTTTTTAATCTTCTTGTTGAATTTGGCGATAAAGTGATTTGTCAGCAGAGGTATGTCCTCTCTCCTGTTTCTCAAGGGAGGGATGTTCAGCTCTATTACTTTCAAACGGTAGTAGAGGTCTTCCCGAAATTTGCCGCTCCTGACCTTCTCTTTTAAGTCCTGATTCGTGGCTGCTACAACCCTCACATCCACCTTTACCGGAGTCGAATCCCCTACACATTCGAATTCCATCTCCTGTAACACCCTCAACAGTTTAATCTGTATCTTGGGAGATATGTCCCCTATCTCATCTAAAAATATAGTCCCTCCATCCGCCATCTGAAATCTGCCAATCCTCTCTTTTACCGCTCCCGTAAAAGCGCCTTTTACATGACCGAACAGCTCGCTTTCGAGCAGCTCCTCAGATAATACAGAGCAGCTCACCTTCACTAATGGTTTGCTGCTGCGTCCTCCCATGTAGTGCAATGCCTCCGCCACCATCTCTTTTCCTGTTCCGCTCTCTCCTGTTATTAATACCGTTGTCTGGACATCGCAGAGGGATTCGATCAGGGAGTAGAGCTTCTGCATCTTTTCGCTCATGCCTATTATGTTGTGGAGCTGCCTTCGCTCTTTTAATGCGCTTTCAAGAACGGCAAGCCTTGTCTCGTCTTTCACTATCAAAATTGCCCCTGAGAATATGTCTTTCAAAGGGTAAGCGGTCAGTGTTACAACCTGTGCAGTCCGTTCCTTGTATTGACACCAGAAGCGGGATACTTCCACCGGCTCCTTTGTCCTGATGGTCTCTTTGACGGCATCGAGGCATTTCCCGTTGCAATGCGTTGTTCGAGAGCCAAACCTTTTTCCGATAACATCCTTCCGTGAAAGCCCGCAGATTGTTTCTGCTGCCTCGTTAATCTCGATTATTGACAGCCCCTCATCCACGGTTATTATTGCATCTTTTACGCTCCTGAATATCACCTCAAGATTTGTCCGGTATCTCTCCTTTTCATCAAAGAGAGCCTTATACTTTAATGCCCTGTTT
>JACQEW010000155.1 GCA_016200365.1 Nitrospinota bacterium | reverse complement strand
CGCAGATTACGCAGATTTCACAGATTTTTAAAATATTTTATTGCTTTTAATCTGCGTTAATCTGCGGAATCTGCGGAATCTGCGGATAAAAGTATTTTATTGATTTTTATCTGTGAAAATCCGTGTCATCCATGTTCTATTTTTATATTTTTTTTGCTTCCTGTGGATGGCTTTTGCCTTTAGACTCATATTTGGACGGGCAGCTTGTGAGGAGGGTGTGTGCCATAAAAACACCTTCACGGCTATACTTTCCTTCTACAACCACATCCCTGCCGTCTTCAAAAAGGTCAGGGATTACGCCTTCATAATGGACAGATATATCTTTACTGCTGTCTGTGATTTTAAAATCAACTTTTAATGCCGATGGGGCTTTTTTGATTGACCCATCCATAACCTTCCCCTCCACTCTTATTCCTTGCCCAAAAACAGAATCTCCCTTTGAGAGAAGCTCGCTCACAGTAAGATAATATACCGATGTCTTGCTTATCCCTGTCACCACAAGATAGCCGATAGCCGCAACAATTATTATCGAGCCTGCTATGAATTTAATCTGTTTCTTGTTCATGTTGAGGAAATTATAAACCGCAGAGGCGCGGAGACGCAGAGAAAAATACAAAAAAAGAGTAGAAGGTAGACAGAAAATTACCAATTCCCAATTTCTGTTTTCTATCTTCTACTTTCTTCTTCTCTGTGCCTCTGCGTCTCTGCGGTAAAATTAAGTATTTGTCCATTCTGATAGCCCCTTCTTTAATTAATACCCTATGATAAGCCATATTGTCAAGCAAAACTATTTTGCATTAAGATGAGGGGCAGGAAAGCCATAATGGACAGTGTTTTTCTTGACAATATGTTATTTTTCAAAGATAATCAAATTTAAAATATTCAAATTCAATTAAGACACCTTTAAAAGTATATGCAAATAAATGAGTCTCTTTGTTTAAGGGTCATCGTGGTGGGGGTTCTCCCCTAAATAATTCTATGGGCAGAATACTCGGACTCGATGTGGGAG
This sequence comes from Nitrospinota bacterium, assembly GCA_016200365.1. GTDB lineage: Bacteria > Nitrospinota > Nitrospinia > UBA9942 > UBA9942 > JACQEW01. The sequence continues at coordinate 4,285 of JACQEW010000155.1, read as the reverse complement.
ATGTAAGGATCGGTGCAGCAATAAGCGATGAGTTGGAGATTACGGCACAGGGTCTTGAAACCATTAAAAGAAAAGGTATAGAGAATGACATCGCCGGCATTAAGGAGGTAATCGCATTAAACAATATTGAGGCTGTTGTAGTAGGGCTTCCTAAGATGATGAACGGGACTATCGGAATTCAGGCGCAAAAGGTGATTGATTTTACCAATATTCTGAAATCTAAAATCAATATTCCCGTCTTTTTTCGGGATGAGAGGCTTACTACGGCAGAAGTGCAAAAAAGATTGATAGAGGCGGATGTCAGGAGAAATAAAAGGAGAGAGGTGGTTGATAAATTGGCGGCACAGCTTATCCTGCAGGGGTATCTTGACAGCAGAAGAATTAAAGGAAAGTCAGGTTTTTTGCGTCTTGCCGTTGTATTTTATCTCCTTACCTTTTCTCTCATCCTCATTTTAATAATTTTCGTATATATACAAAATAGTATAAACAGACCCCTATCCGGTATCGGCAATGCGAGAATAGTATATATACCAAAGGGGTCCAATCTAAAGGCAGTATCTTCCATATTAAAGAGGGAGGGTATTATTGATAATACCTTTATGTTCAACCTCATAGCCCGCTACAGGTTTTCACAGGGTATTCTTAAAGCAGGTGAATATCAGATTACTCCTGATATGTCTCCATTGCAGGTTTTAGATGCAATCATAAACGGAAAGGTGTATCAATATTCAGTAACGATACCTGAGGGATATAATATTTTTGAGATTGCATCTCTGCTTCATAAAAAGGGTCTGGCAAATAAAGAAAGGTTTATCTCTCTGTCCTTTGACAGGGAATTTATAAAATCATTGGAGATAGTATCTGCCCCTTCGACAGGCTCAGGACTGGAAGGCTATTTGTTCCCCAATACCTATTATTTCAGCAAGGAGATTGATGAAAGTATTATTATAAAAAAGATGGTTGACACATTCAGAAATGCTGTATGGGATAGGATAACCGTTAAATCCCGTGAGATAGGGTTGACTCCGCATCAGATAATTACCCTTGCCTCACTTATTGAAAAGGAGACAGGGAGGGAGGATGAAAAACCTGTAATATCATCGGTCTTTCATAATCGTTTTAAGAAAAAGATGAGGCTACAGTGCGACCCGACGGTTATTTATGCGTTACTGCTTAGAGATTTTAAAGGGGGGATGGCGGCTTATGACGGAAATATAAGGAAATATGACCTGATTATAGATTCACCTTATAATACCTATAAATACGCAGGTTTGCCGCCTGGACCTATTGCCAACCCCGGCAAATCTTCAATAGAGGCTGCAATGTTTCCAGATAATTCCAGGTATCTATATTTTGTATCAAAGAATGACGGGGGACATTATTTTTCATCTTCCGTAGAGGAGCATAACAGAGCTGTTAGAATATATCAGCTCAAAAGAACAAAAACCTGATTTTCACCGCAGAGACGCAGAGGCGCAGAGAAAAAAATTAAGTCTTAATAAATAAGGCTTTAAAATCTCTGCGTCTCAGCGCCTCTGTGGTTTATAATTTCTTTAACATGAACGAAAATAAACCAAAATTTGATTACGCAGCCGCAAGGGAATATGTGAGGGTAGACACCTCATTCCCTTTAAAGTTTTCTGTTATAAGCGCTGAAGAGTATAAACTTAAAAGAGAGCTCTACCTGAAAAGCAGGACGGTAAACAGGGTAGAAACAGCGGCTCAGCCGGTTCAGGTATCCCCTGCCGATGCAGTTGACATGGACATACTTAAAGATATGGACCCAGACCTTGCGAGGATATGGATATTTCAAATCAGGATGCTGGTTTCGATAGAGAAAAAGTTAGACGGGATAGCAGATATTATAAAAGGCTCTGAAGCCTGTAAGGAAAATGGCTTTTGTGACGGGAAGTGCAGGGATATGAGCGGAAGCGGAATAGCCTTCTACGGCAGCAGACAGCTAAATAAGGATGATATTGTAGAAATAAAAATGTCGCTCCCAAAATTGCCTCCTATACCGATAAACATTATAGGAATGGTCGTGAAGTGCGAAGCCTTCTCTGGTATCGAGATAAAAGAAGGGAAATATCTGACAGCAGTAAAGTTTGCTGCAATCAATGAGGAAGACAGGGAGGAGATCGTCCGTTTTGTGCTGGAAAGACAGAGGGAGCAGATAAAGGCGATGAAGAGGTTATAATGGAATTTGGAAGGATAATCGGTCTAATCAGCGGTATCGGTGCGATGCTCATTGCCATCGCATTGGAAAAGGGTCAGTATATAGCCTATGTAAACCTATCTGCCTTTATAATAATTGCCGGAGGTTCATTCGGCGCAATTTTGTTGAGTGTCGGCTTTTCAGAGATAAAAAGAATACCTCCATTGCTCAAAATCGCCGTATCAAAGGACACTGTTCCCGACTATGACAGAACGTTAAAAATCCTGATAGAGCTTGCAACTATTGTAAGGAAACAGGGGTATCTGGCGCTTGAAACAAAGCTGCAATCCATTAACGACCCTTTCTTGAAAAGAGGCATCGGACTGATAATTGACGGGTTTAACGAGTCGTCAATAATCGAATCTCTGGAATATGAGATATTAAGCCTCTCCAGAAGACATAAAAACGGCATTGAAATATTCAACCTGCTGGGCGGATATGCCCCTACGATGGGTATAATCGGAACTGTGCTGGGTCTGGTCAATATGCTGCTCCACATGGGACAATTGGGAAGCGAGGGGCTCGGTCATGCAGTGGCAGTGGCATTTATCGCCACATTATACGGTATTGCCTTTGCAAATCTCATATTTCTGCCGATAGGCGCAAATTTGAAGGGTAAAAGCGAAAGGGAGATAGCATACAGGAGGGTGATTTTGAAGTCTATCCTGATATTGCAGACAGGCGAGAACCCCAGGATATTGGAGGATAAAATAAGGTCAATGATGGGGGTAAAGAGTTAAGAGTTAAGAGTTAAGAGTTAAGAGTTAGAGGTATGGATAAAAATATAAAAGAAGATTTTAAAAAAATATCAGGGGGGTATGATGATGAAGACAGCGGAGGAGGAGAACACGATTCTTCCGGAGGCTTGAGGTGGCTCCTTACTTACTCCGATATGATTACACTCCTGCTGGTCTTTTTCATTATCATGTTCACCATCTCCGAGACAAACTCGAAAAAATTCGGTCTTTTCTTGAAATCAGTCTCAAAGGGACTTAATGTAAAAGAAGAAGAGGTTATACCTGCTGTAATACCTGCAATAAGCGAAGAAGATGCTGCTACAAGAGAGGAGCAGGATGCTTTAAGAAAGCTTCTTAAAGAATTAAAACTTACTTTTTCGAGAGAGATAGGGTATGGATTCATAAGTATAGAAAGGGGTAAAAGGGGCATTACACTGAGAATAGAGAATACCACCCTCTTTGAAAAAGGCAATGCAAATCTCAAAACAGAGGCAAAGGATATATTAAAAAGGGTGGCAGAAGACCTTAAAGTTATACCAAACCAGATTGCAATAGACGGGCATACGGATTCCATACCTATAAATACGGCTGAGTTTCCAAGCAACTGGGAGCTGTCTACAAAGAGGGCGGTAAATGTGCTGAGATACCTTGTAGAAGATGAAGGCTTTGCACCTCACAGGATAGCAGCCAGCGGTTACGGCGAGTATCGTCCCCTTGTTCCTAACGACCCCGTGCTCGGCGCTGCACCGAATAGAAGGGTGGAGATAACGATACAGGATTACAATCCCGAATAACTTTACAACACAGGGCATTTTTGATATAGTTTTTTAAAAGCAAGGAGATTATAAAAACTTGACAGGATTAACAGGATTAACAGGATTAATTTTTAAATATTTTTTATCCTGTTTTATCCTGTATATCCTGTCTAAAATCAGGTCTTTGTTCTTATGATTCAGAAACCACTTGGAAAGGTGCTGGTTGATGGCGGATATATCAACAATTATCAGCTGAGCGAGGCGCTGATAAAGCAGAAGGCGAATCCCAGCTTAAAAATCGGAGATGCCCTTGTTCAACTGGGACACATCACACAGGAAAAGCTTCAGGAGGCATTAAAAAAGCAGACCGAGCTTGCACAGAAGGCACAAAAAACCGAAACACCATATCAATTGCCGGGACAGGAAATCTCGTTACCCATAGAAAACAAAGAAGTCGCTGCGCTGGTCAGGCTGCTCATAAAGAAAAAATTTTTCACCTATAAAGAAATTCTTGGAGAATTGAAGGGGGGCTGAATGGAGACAGAGCTGGTTTTTGGAGCAATGGTCTTATCGGTTAT
>JACQEW010000154.1 GCA_016200365.1 Nitrospinota bacterium | reverse complement strand
TTTAAAGCCCGGCGATATTATCTATGTGCCGCCTGCCGTTTCTCCCGGGAGCGAGGTATTTGTCTTTGGAGAGGTTAATGTGCCCGGACGAATATCCCTCAAAAAGGATGCAAAAATATCGGAGATACTTGCACGGGCAGGGGGGCTTCCAAAGGAAAATTATTCGGCAGGCAATATTGTTGTTGTGAGGGGCAATATCAAAAATCCGGAGGTTATAGAGGTTGATTTTAAAAAAATATTCGACGGTGATTTAACGCAGGATATTCAGATGAAGCACCGCGACATTATTTTTGTCTCTTCTACCTCATTAAAAAAGTGGAAGGATATGTCCGATAAGATTCTCTCTTTTTTAACCATTACGAATATGGCAGCTTCAAACATCATTTCATGGGATGAGGCTTCTGTAATATTAAGGGGGCAAAAGAAGAGGTAAAAAAATACTTGATTACATGCATTTTTTATCCATTTATAATCTTGTCAGCTATAGAAGTATTAAAGTAAATGTTAGGCGAGGCGAATGCATCTAAAATGAATCGACCATTGTTCCTTCGGCTACTCCCAGACCGACTGCGAATGTCAGCTTGGGCACGTCTATACCGCCCGGCGAGCAAGTGCTGGCATGATCTCTACCGCGGAGCTCCGCTGCGCTTCGCTCCGCATATCTCAATGGACCTCATATCTGGCGATGTGATCTCGGACTCAATCGCTTTCACAGGGATATATGAGTTGAGGCGCAGCCGCCGGCTCGTCAATATCGCCCAGCGGGGCGGCGCCATGATCGACATTGGCGCAAACCTGGGGTATTTTAGTTTGCTTTGGGCTGCTGGAGCACAACACAACAGGTGTTTAGCCTTCGAGGCTTCCCCACAAGTAGTAGAGTTACTCAAACACAATATCGTGTGCAACGGCATGGAATCGCAAGTGCAAGTGTTTCCATCTGCAGCGGGGAAACAGTCCGGATTGCTAAACTTCGACGTTGGTCCAGCGGATCAGAGTGTGTGATGAGGTCGTAGAGCATACAGATGAAATCGCTCTTCTTAAAATAGATGCCGAGGGAGCGGACACATGGGCAATTATGGGATGTGAACGGCTGCTCCGCACACGGCGGATTAATCAAATATGGTTTGAGCAGAATAAGCCACGCATGCGCAGTCTGGGAATTGGAGAAGGCGACGCCGAGAAGTTCCTGCAGTCCGTCGGATATAAGTCGTATCCCGAGAGCGACCCGTCCGGAGATGTGGTTGAATGGACTGCGTTCCCAGCTTAACAGGGGGAGGTATATCATGAAGAAAAGAGGGGTTCTTTCTCATTTCAAGTGGGTAATATATAATAGGAGAAAGAACCTTAATTATGTTTCCCCCTTTGGAAAAGGGGGATTAAGGGGGATTTTAAAAAATGCTTTCATACAATAAAGACCTCAAACAATTTTCTCAGAAGTTGAGACGAGGCATGACTGATGCGAAACGTTTATTATGGTCAAGGATAAGAGGCAAACAATTAAAAGGATATCAATTTTACAGACAGAAGGTTATAGAAAATTGCATCGTTGATTTTTATTGTGCAAAGGCTAATCTGGCGATAGAGGCTGATGGAGGGCAGCATTACAGTGTAGAAGGATCCATAAAAGACAAGAAAAGAGATGATTTTATGGCAAGTATTGGGTTAAAAGTTCTAAGGTTCTCGGACAGGGATATTTTTAAGAATCTTAATGGAGTGATGGAAACCATATGGAAAAGTTTATGATTTGTAAAATCTCCCCTAACCCCTCTTTTTCAAAGAGGGGAATTGGGGGTTGACTCTTTTGCAAAGAGGGGAATTTACCCACTTGAAATGAGAAAGAACCAAACAAGATTTATCTGTGCAAATCATATTCTATCAGTGTAAATCTGTGTCCTGACTTTTTTCTTTGTTTTTTTATCTTCCTTTCTCCTTTCTTTTTTTTGTGTCCTTTGTGTCTTTGTGGTTGAATTAATTTTTTGTTCTTATCACTTTCTGCAATGTGTCTCTCATATCCTTGATTTTATAAGGTTTGGCAGCCGCACCCATGAAACCGTACTCCCTGAATTCAGCCATTACCTCATCGTCGGCATATCCGCTCGATACAATCGCCTTAACTCCCGGGTCTATCTCTTTCAGTTTTTTTATTGCCTCTTTTCCACCCATACCGCCGGGTATGGTTAAGTCCATGATAACAGCATCAAAGGGATGTCCAGATTCCATTGCCTTTTTGTATATCTCTATTGCCTCAGTGCCGTCTCCGGCAAAGCCCGCCTCATAACCGATATGCTTGAGCATCTTGCCTGCAACATCCCTGACTACTTCCTCATCGTCCATAACAAGAATCCTTCCCTTAAATCCCCCCTCACCCCCCTTTTCCAAAGGGGGGAAATTCTTTGTCTCCCCCTTTTTAAAAGGGGGAAAATTAAAATCCCCCTTTGTTAAAGGGGGAGTAAGGGGGATTTGAAGGGCGGGGAGATAAATATGGAATGTCGTCCCTGCTCCAACTGTAGATTCTGCAAATATATAACCATTGTGTTTTTTTATTATGGAATAGCATAGAGAAAGTCCAAGCCCCATCCCCTTTTGAACTCCCTTTTGTTTGGTCGAAAAATAGGGGTCAAAGATTTTATCGAGATATTCCTTTGGAATCCCAACCCCTTGGTCTTTAATCGTTATTTTTATATAATTTCCCTCTTTTAAGGGGAGGTTGACCATTTTGCTTACCATAGTATTTTCGGCGCTTATGGTAATTACACCGCCATTAGTCATAGCCTCCCGTGCATTGATGACAATATTCTGTATGACCTGATTCATCTGCCTTTCATCGGCTTCAATAGCGTAGAGGTCATCGGGGGGGGGGGGGGAGAACTCACATCTGATATTAGAGCCTCTCAGGGCAAGATCAACACTCTCCCTTAAAAATATGCCAATGGAAATTATCTTTTTTACGGAGGCGCCGCCCGAAGAAAAGGTGAGCAGTCTGCCTGTTAACTCCTTTGCCTTCATACAGGCATCTTCAGATTTACTCAGCATATCAAATATCTCATCTTCAGGCTTTATATACTCCTTTGAGAGAGATATATTTCCCAAAATTGCAGTCAGGAGATTGTTAAAATCATGGGCTATGCCCATAGCAACGAAGCCAAGGGATTCAAGATTTTTTGCCCTCATAAGCGCCTCCTCCATATTCTTGCGTGCAGTAATATCTCTGAATGCTGTAACAGATGCGGTAACCTTTTCATCCTGAATGAGAGGGGTGGAAATATAAGACACAGGGAATACTGTCCCGTCCTTCCGTGTAAAGACATCATCTTCAATACGATGGGTCTTGCCTGAAGATATAACCTTCAGCACAGGGCATTCCTCTTCGGGATAGGGTGTTCCATCCGCTTTCTGGCGATGAATTAAATCATGGATGTATTTTCCAATAAGCTCCGCTTCTCTCCAGCCGAGGAGATGCTCTGCCTCCGGGTTCATAAAGGTCAGGCATCCCTCTCTATCGAGCTCAAATACCCCCTCTCCCAATGCAGAGGTAATATCCCTTAATTTTTTCTCGCTCTGCTCTACTGCCGTATACAGCTTACGGAGCTCTTCTTCAATCCACTTGCGTACCGTAATATCTAAGGCAATCTGCAGCTTGACCGTTCTCCCATTGAGCCACTCTATCGCCCTATCAATACATTGAAACCACCTTTCTGCCGCAGCATATTCCAATTCATAAATATAGGGGGATTGCAGCACACCGTCTTTAATCAGAGATTCTTTACTGCATATTGACCCTTTGCCTGCCTCCCAATATGCCTTTTCCCAATCAATCTCCTTTCCATATTTGTTAATAAAAATACTTTCCTTTGTATCCAAATCGGAGACATAAACCACTCCATCGAAGGAATCGAATATTATACTCAACTGCTTGATCTGGTTGTGGAGAGATTCGGTATCCGACTGAATCCTCCCAGCCATCTTATCGAAGGTCTCGGAAAGCTGCGCCAATTCATCCGCCCCTTTTATCTTTGTCCTTACAGACAAATCACCCTCATTTATCCTTTTTGCAGTATGGGTGAGGGCGATAATCGGTCTTGTAATTGTGCGGGTAATCAAAATAACTATTATCGCTCCAATACAGAGAGATGCAATTAACAATATTGTTACCCTGTTCTTTAATTTTGTAACAGGCTCAAATGCCTCTTTAACATCAATCTTTGCAACCATCCCCCAATCGAGAGAGGGGATATACCGCCATGCAGCGATAACTTCTTCACCTCTATAATCTATAAAAAATCCAGACCCTTTACTCTCATACAGAGCATTTAATATGGGGACTCCCTTTTTTCCTCCCCTCTTTACCTCTCTTTTTAGCGTTGCTTCAGGATCATAACGAAGGGGATTTAAGAATATTGCGCCATCTGCGGTCTTTTTACCAATCAAGGTCTCTCCTGTCTCGCCTAATCCTGTCCTGTCCTGAATCAAGACATAAATAATGTTCATACTCATTTCAAAGGCAGCCTCGCCTATAAATCTCCCTTCAGAATCAGGGATAGGCGCTGTAACCAACATTAAAAATTGCCCAGGTTTAATCTCATCCCTGTAAACTTCAGATAAAAAGATTCCTTCTCTGCCTTTCTCAAAGGCTCCCCGGAGCTGTCCGAATAAAGGTTTACCCAATTCAACTTTAGAATGGGCTTCGTTACTATTGTATATAACCTTTCCCTCTGGATTCATCAGCATAGCCTCAAAATACCCATAAGCCTCCACATAGGTTTTTAAGAACTTATCCATGCTGGCTTTTGCCTTTATATAATCCGGGTTTGTTCTATCGCTGATTAGGCGATTCAGAATTGGGAGATTCTCTTTAATGATAATTGAAATTTGGACTGTTTGAACATCTCCTTTCCGCTCATTAAAATATGCCTCTATATTCCTTGCCTTGAGGTCGGCAACACCTTCCAGTTTTCTCAGTATCTCCTTCTCCAGAGACTCCCTTGCAGTATAAAAACTCCATATCCCGATAAACAGCATCGGCAAGAGAGAAAAGGATAAAAAGAGGATTAAGAGTTTTTTATATATGGACATTTCAAAGCTATTTTACCACAAAGACGCAAAATATAAGATTTTTTCTTGCTTCTTGCTTCTTGTTTCTTGCTTCTGGTTTCTAATACATTCGTGCTATTCGTATATTCGTGGAATTCGTGTTCATATCTTTTTTTTGATTATTGAAACATCTTCATCTTATTTGCAATCAGCTTTAATGGCAGAACCGAGTCTGCA
>JACQEW010000152.1 GCA_016200365.1 Nitrospinota bacterium | reverse complement strand
GTCTCTAATATTATAGCGGGGAGGATTGGTTACCATGGAGAATACCACAGGGATGGTCTTTATATTCTGGCTTGTTATGTAAGACGCCTCAGCGCCGAGGCTTACGACGAGATTAGGTTTTTCCGTTCTTAACCTATCGGTAATGGCAATACCTTTTTTAATATCTCCATCCATGTTGTTTTCGCTTACATTCTCCCGAACCACCTTTTTGAAGCCCGAGATAGCGGCATTGTATGGCTCGATGTCCTTGCTCTTCACGACTGCAATCTCCGCCGCAGTAGAATTAACGGCAAAAAGCCATAAAAGCACACAGATGAGCGCAGATTTAAAAGAAATCATGTTAATTTTGTTCATGTAAAGTAAATTATGAACGCAAAGACGCCAAGATTAAAACAAAGACGCAAAGTCTATTTGCATTTTTTCTTTGCGGCTTTCTTATCTTCTTTGCGACTTTGCGTTAAAAATCAAGTTTTTGTTCTTATTGAATCTTTAAAAGCACCCAGATAACGCCGATTACAAATGTTGCCTGTGTAACCCAGAATCCAAATAACCATCTCAATATGCTCTGCTTGGAGTCCATTATCTCCTTTGTCAAATCGAGCCTTACCTTCTCTATCTCTTTTGTAAGCTTCAACTCCGTCTCTCTAATCTCCTGTCTTACCTTCTCTATCTCCTTTGTCAGTATTAGCTCTGTCTCTTTAATCTCCCTCTTGAGTCTCAAACTCTCATTCTCGAGATCCCGAACTGTGGCAACATTCTCTACATGAAAATATCTCTCCTCCAGTTTCTCAATTGCCTCTGATAATACCTTTGCCTTTACTTCATCATCTTTAAATGCCTCGTATATCTTTATTGCATAACTCATAAAGTCTCTCCTCTCATATCGTTCAGCACATCAAAGGAGTATCTTCCTCACTGTCAATTATAACATCTATTACACTTGCTATGCCAGATAATTAACAGGTCATCCAATTTCTTCGATGTCTGCGAGGTCTTTATGCCGACCGATGGCTTTTTTGTTTTTTATATAATCTTCCTTAACAGTTTATTTTTTAAAATCCTTGCAGAAGTTTCTCGATTTCTTCATCAGTGAATTTCAATTGTCTTAAAACCCTTTTGCAATATACTGGGTCTAAGCTCTTCTTTCCCATCTGGACAGGAGCAGAATACCTTTTACCTTCAACGATTCTTGAATATATTGCATGGTCTGTTGCTCCCTGTCTAACATATGTCGCACCGCCTTTTTCCAGCAGCCTTACAAGTTCTCTGCTGGACATCGAAGAGACTTTAGGCATATGATGGAACCTCATGCACTTCAAGGGGTCTCAAAATTAGACCTTTCCCCGGTCCTTTGTACCACTCAGGCTCTGTATCTTTCAAAAACTCGATTAATTCCTCTGTAGAAATAGGGGATACGATAGTCTCCGGGTGTTCTTTTATATCTTCCAGATATAACTCAATTGCAGATTTAAGGTTCTTCTCTACATCTGCAAGGTCTTCTCCTCTGGCGGAAAGATTAAACTCCAGACATACTGCCACATATTCAAGCCTGCTTTTACGGATTATAGCTGTATATTTTCTCTCCATAAAATCCTCCTCCAAATCGACAATTGGTATTAGCCATCATGGATGCCACTCTATCCCCTTTCTTTATACCCAGCCTATTTAAAGCCCCTGACAGAACCCTATCCTGTAACTGTCTGGTAAACCTTAATCCCTCCCCACCCCCCTTTAATAAAGGGGGATTCAAGGGGGTTATTTAAAATCTGACAGGCTCAAACTCTTGGCTATTCAATATCTCCATTATCTCCTCACCAATCCCCAACACCAGTAAGCCATTCTTTTCAGCGTATCTTATTACACTCTCATCTATGTATAGACTTGCAAGGATTCCTATAATACCTCTGTTCTTATATTCAGGGAAATATCCCTTGAATATCTTTATATCTTCTATAAACTTATCCACATCTTGAGGCTTTAATGTGGATTTTGTATAGTTTAAAAAAACAAGAGAAGGAGATATGGCAATAACATCCCATTCTTTTTCAGGAAATCCCTCTACCTTTTTCTTTCTCCTCACCATTAAATCATCTATTTCTATATTAAACCTCTCTTTTACAACTCCAGGTATGCTCGGTGCCACTATATCTTCTACTAATGTCCCTAATTTGTTTGCAAGCTCACCCCACTGTTTGTTCATCCTTTTTCTATCTCTTTCTACAATCTCTTTAAAAGTTAGCATTTCCCGTTGAAATGCCCTTCTATCCCTTTCACTTTCTTCAATCTGGCGATCTACTACATATTTATATGAACTCATCTCATCTTTAAAGTCTAACATCTCGTCTTTAAACTCCCTCATCTCATTGATGAATCTCTCCAATGCTATCTCTACTCTATCTATCCTTTCTTCAATTATTGTATCCATAAATAACCTCCAGCATATCAATTATAACAGAAATCTCTAAACATTGTATTTTTGAGCGGCAGCCCTTTTCCTAAATTCCTTATATATCTCCCAG
>JACQEW010000149.1 GCA_016200365.1 Nitrospinota bacterium | reverse complement strand
TCTCCGCACAAAAAACACCTTATACACTGTCCAAGAAATTTTGATTCCTCTACAGCGCCAGGCGGTCGAATATATTTACCTGAAGCACTCCTTACCTTTCCAAATAGAAATGTCCCCAATACACCTGCCGCACCAAGAACAATAGAAGTCCTTAAAAAAAATCTCCGTGTTATGCCTTTAAACATTGCACTGAATTAAAACAACGGATGGAATGTCCTCCCTGTATCATAGGAAACCTGGTCGCCCAGTATCTTCCACTTCCCGTCCTCTTTAATCACATTATGAACTGCCAATTTCCACGAATCTATCTCAACAACCTCATCCCGTCCTTTCGGTATCCCAAGCAAAACCCCCTCACACCTTATCTTTGCAAAATTACCCGATATTTCTATCTGGTATATCGGGTGCTGCAATTCGAGGTCTACAAAATGGTCTACTATCTGCTTCCACTGTTTCATCGCATCGCTGATATCTCTCCCTGAATTCAAATAATTCTTCGAGAAAAAGGACATTATCCCTCCCAGGTCAGTCTTTTTCCCGGCAGCAATAAGGTTTTCAAATACTGCCTTTATCTCCTTAAAATCCTTTGAATCTCTCTTCGTAATTTTATAAGCCTCCGGCGGTGGTAACTGCAGGGGAGCAGCAATAACGACAGCAGGCAGTATGCAGTAGGCAGTAAGCAGAAGACAGAAAACAGAAAACAGAATAAAAACCTTACTTATTCCTTTGCTTCTAAAACATAATCTCACCATAAATAAACCCTCCTTTAAGATTAAAATTGACATTTAAAAATTTGAGTAATATATTATTAACTGTATGAATAAAAAGCAAAGAGAAAATACCATTAAGCTGCTGTATGATATTGTCAGATATTCGATTATTGGAATTATATTTATCAATCTTGCCCCAGGCAAAGAATTCAGCTGGTGGTCTATAATTGCAGGAGGAATTATTGGATTCCTCGCTTATATTGTAGCACTCTGGCTTGATAAAAAGGAGGATTAATATGGATAACCTTACATTCAGCTTTTTAGTTGTAGGAATATTTGTCATTTTCATTGGTATATTTGCATATTACCAGGAGCGTAAAGCTCAAAAGCATTCCAGATAATAATCTTCGGTGAAGAACAAAAACATGATTTTGCCACAGAGACACAGAAGGAATTTCTAATTTCTAATTTCCAATTAAGGAATTTTATTTTTATGTTTTTTATTAGAAATTGGAAATTGGAAATTTTTAAATCTGTGTCTCCGTGCCTCTGTGGCTAAAATTTCATTATATCTACCTTTTCAGACGGCTTCCATGAATCACCACCCTCTTTCTCCTTCATCTTTTGCTCTACATCTTCGGGATTAACAGTATCGGGGACCGCCCTGCTCTCTGTCTTGTCAACCTCAAATGACCATTGTTTGCCCCCTTCCTCCCTTATTATATCAGAGGAAGCTCCGCCTGCCTCCATCTTTGTCCCCGGCGGAAGAATCACTATCGCCTTTTGAGGCACAGGACATATCTCAACACACAGCCCGCACCCCACACACCACTCAGGATGAACAGTCGGTATATTGCGGAGTCCAGTGGTAATCGCCTTACTTTTATACGGGCATATCTCATAACATGCCCAGCAGACACTTACATTAGTCCAGGCATAGCATATCCTCTTATCGAGGACGGCAATACCCATATTCAGCACAGCTCCCATCTTCATATCTTCCAATACCTTGTTCTTATCGTCGGAGTTCATCTTCATAAGGGCATCTGTAGGACATACATGATTGCACCTCATATTCTCCCTGTTGAAACAGAGGTCGCAGCCCGTATTCTCCGCAATTATATACGGCGTGTCTGCCGCCTTCCCCTTATCCCTCCCTGCTATTTTTATCGCCTGAATCGGACATGCCTCGAGGCAGAGATAGCATTTGATACATTTAGAAAGGAAATCTTCTTCACTCTGTGCACCGGGCGGCCTTAATAAAAAGTCCTCGCCTCCTCCCTTCATCCTCTCTATTTTTTTTGAGACATGATAAAGGGGTTTAAATTTATAACTTGTGCCAAAATTAAGCAAGAGGGCAAAGGAGCTGATTCCGCTGGCTGTTATTACTCCACCGCCTATCTTTCTGAAAAAATTTCTTCTGCTAATATTTTCCATGTTTTTTCACCACAAAGGCACAAAGAACACAAAGAAAATTAAGAACTTGACAGGATTAACAGGATTGACAGCCCCTGAATGCAGCTATCAGGGGCTGTTTTATCCTGTATATCCTGTCTAAAATCAAGTCTTTCTTTTCTTTGCGTCTTTGCGTCTTTGCGTGAAATTAAGTTTTTGTTCTTCTCCACGGCAGACTGAATTTAAAACTCAACCCCTTTTTTTCGCACACCGATATACATTTTCCGCAGTTATTACACTCCATGCCGAACTTGTCCCTCATGGGATTAAAAGCAAACTCACATGCCTTATTGCAGTCAGCACAGTCATCACACAGGTTTTTATCCCTTACGATCGTAACCAGTCTTCCTGTTCCAAGAACAGAGTAAAGACCCCCGCCGGGACAAAAATAGCGGCACCAGAGCCTCTCTGACAGGGATACCTCTATAAGCATAATTGCTGCTATAGCTACAACCCCCATACCTACAGAGCCGTAATATATATAATGTACCGCTTCCCTGTTTATAATGGCAGGTGGATAAATAAATGCAAAGAGCTGAACACCAAGTAAAAATGTCAGTATACTTCCCACAAATAAAAGGGCGTATTTATGGGAACGACTGAAAATAATATTATAAGGTCTTAACCCTATTTTATAAAGGAGGCGCCTTATCTTATTATTTAACTCCAATAAAAGGTCCATCGGACATATCCATCCGCAGAATACCCTTCCGAATAAAATAGTAATAATGATGAAGGGGAGAGCCGATACCAAAAGCGATATATAAAACGCCCTGCTGCCGAATATATGCCCGACCAAAATCAGAGGATCGGATAGGGTAAAATCGTAGATTGTTATTGTCCAGAAGATATTACCCTTAATATTTTTTACAATCTTTACCGGATCCTCCGTAAAATGCCTCATAGCGCTGTCAACAAAATCAAATATCTGCTGCCATCCCCTCCCCTGCACCATAGGGAGACGAAAATTCTCTATTAGAATTTCATATAAGCTGAGGATAGGAATTATGATAAGAAGGGCTATTACAAAAATCTGAATAAGTCTTCGTATAAATTGAAGCATTTTTAAAACACCTTAAAATAATTTTACCACAAAGACACAAAGAACACAAAAGAAATTATAAGAACTTGACAGGATTAACAGGATTAACAGGATTAGAAATAAGTTTAAAAGCAATTCTTTTTTATCCTGTTTATCCTGTATATCCTGTCTAATTTTTGGTTTTTGTTCATGTATAGGAAGTTATAAAACTTTAACCACGAAACACACGAAACACACGAAAGGATTTTATTTAAGAATCTGGCAGAAAGAATCATTTTATAATTTTTTCGTGTATTTCGTGTATTTCGTGGTTAAATCATGTTTTTGTTCTTTGTGTCCTTTGTGTCTTTGTGGTAAGCAAAAAAAAGGCGGGTCGGTTACCCTTTTAATGGGACCAAACCCGCCCTTCTCTTTAATCCCCCTTCTTCCCCCTTTAATAAAGGGGGAGTTAGAGGGGGTTATTACACTACCTTCTCAACCCTGCATACATCCTTCTTGTAATCGCACTGTCCTGATACAGGGTCGAATGCATGGTGGGTTACAGCATTGGTGAGCCATTTATTCTTTGCAGGCTCTCCGCTGTCTGCCACAGAGAGGTTCCACGGCTGGAATATCATTCCCTTTTGCACACTATTCCTTGCCGGTTTCACCTTACTGTTATCACCCACACTTGCCCTTCCAATGACCCATGTATTCTCATTTGTCTCAGGGTCAATTCTCGGGGATACCAGTCGGACAAGATCGCCATCCTGAATTCCCAAATCCTTCGCATCATCAGGATGGAGCTCAACATACTGCTCAGGAACAAGCTTCCTTGTTGTAGCCGCCCTGATTGTCTTTGCAGTATGGAAGTGTTCATATACTATACCCGTGAAGCACCAGAATGGATATTTATCCTTTGGCACCTCTTCCCATTTCTTTCCCAGATGTTCGGCATCGGGTATTCCAGGTGTCATTCCGCCATCCCTTGCTGCTTTTAAGACATCGAGATGGTCAATAAAGAGCCATCCCTTCTCAACCCCTGCCTTTCTCATCTCTGCGGTAACCTCTTTCCTCTTGGTGTAATCGTTATGAACGAGCTTTACATTCAAGAGTCCATCGGGTGTCCTGTAGTTCTTGTAGTGGAATGACTTCCCTTCCCAGCCGTATTTCTCTTCCTGAAAATTGAACCTCCACTTAAGACCGCCCTTCTTGGCAATTTCATAGGTCGGTGCGGGCCACTGGATACCGCCCATCTCTGCCAATTGCTGATATGGGCTCTTTCCATCCCTCTTTTCCACTTCAAGAAGTCCTGAGATATTTATATCGGAGCCTGGAAGTGCGGTTCCCCTGCAAATCTCCCTGAATACCTCTTCCGAATCATAGGCACCATCAGGTCTCTTCTTATATACTGCTGGATTATATACCTTATCAGGGTCAAGTCCGAGCCTCTTACAAAGCTTCTTCCCTAACTCGATATACATATCCAAATCACCTATATAACCTGGAGGAGGATTAACCAGCTTACTGCATACATTCATTCTCCTTTCAGAGTTGACAAATACACCGCTCGATTCACCCCATGTTGTGCATGGCATTATGACATCTGCAAAGTAGTTATTCGGTGCATGGGCAAAAAGCTCTGTGGATATGACAAAGCTCCTCCTCAGGGCAGGTCTTACAAGTGTCATTGTATCTGCCGGATCCACATGGGTCCCGCCTGCCAGCCATAGGACATGGATCTGATCGGGCTTACCTTCTCTTGTCGGATTCCCCCTTTCATACATTCCTATACCCATACCGGGGTTTTTCTGCTCTGCCGTTGCTGCCAGTCTTGCAGGGTCAACACCCCACAATTCTGCAATGGAATCCCTGTGTTTTACATTGTCAATACCCTGATTGAACGGAAGCCTCGCCGTAAGTCCGCCCATCATCCTTCTTCCCACAGCATTGGGCTGACCTGTCATAGAGAACGGCGCTGCGCCGGGTCTTCCTGTATTACCGGTAATTGCATGGAGGTTGTAAATACCAATGGTGTTGTGCTGACCATGGAGGTGCTGGTTATAACCAATACCCCAGAAGGATATGACACCGCCTTTGCCCCTCTGCCTTCCCTTCATAGAGGCATCCGCCCAGATATCTGCAATCTTTGCGATGTAATCGGGGTCAATATCTATACCCCTTCTCGTCTTTGCCTCAGGACCCCTCGGATTATAATTCTCCTTTACACCCTGGATATACTCCTTCCATCCCTTTGCATTCTTCTCGAGCCAGTCATAAGGGACTACCTGCTCATGCCTTGCGAGAATCTCATAGGCAATTGCATTATGGATTGCAAGGTCGCCATTGATTGTGGGGAAGTGATAGGAGTTCTCCTTATTAATAGCCTCAAATCCTTTCACAGTAGGTGTCCTTCGTGGGTCTATAACTAAGGTAGGTATATTGCGGGTCTTCTTTACATCCGCAACCCTCCAGAATAGAACAGGGTGTGCCTCCCTCGGGTTATGCCCCGAGAAGGTTATAAAGTCTGCATCATCAACATCCCTGTATGAACCCGCACTTAAATCACTGCCCTGTGTGGCAAAATAACCTGTAACAGCAGAGGTCATACACATCCTTGGGCTGCCTTCAACCGTAGTTGACCCTATTACAGCCTTCATAATCTTATTTTCCAGAAACAGGGATTCTGTCCAATGCTGCCCTGATGACCATATACCGATATTGTTAGGACCTGTCTTTTTTACCACCTCTGCAATCTTATCCGCTGCCAAATCCAATGCCTCATCCCATGATGCCCATCTGAAGTCAGCGCCCTCACAGCTTCTCCCCTTTGTCTTTGATACTTTACCTGATAGTGGGTCGGACTGGTCCTTCCTGATAAGACACGGTTTGGATGGGTCGGGCGGTGTGATTCTATCCACCAATAGAGGCTCATCGGCAGTCAATCCCTTTATACACTGAAGCCCCTTATTTGTTGGGTGGTCCTTTCTCGGAATTATACCTACTATCCTGTTCCCCTCTACTGCCGCGCTTGAGCCGCACCCGACGCCGCAGTATGGACATGCCATATAAAATATCTTTCTCTCGGCAGCCTCAGCAGGCAGCGCGGACAGCGCCTCTTCCGTAGTTACTAAATCTTTCCCTAATAAACTACCGGCAGCAACAGCGCCTGCCGTCGCAGCAGTCCCCTTTAAAAAGGTTCGCCTGCTCATGCCGTTCCAAAATCTCTTTTTCTTCATACTCATCTTTTATCCCTCCTCTCTATTTCATCTGGTCAAGGGTAAACCTCGGTTTTGCCGATTTATCCCATGACCTGATGTAAGACACTATATCATCTATCTGTCTTGGCTCTAATTCTGTTACAGCATCATCTTTCCCTGCAAGGAACGACCTCATAACTGTCCCCTGCCTGCCTCTCAGTACTGTCTGCCTGATAAAATCATCCGATGCATATTTTAAAAACACAGGGTCGTTCAGCACAGGCGCGCCATCTGTCCCATCCCCATTCTCGCCATGACACTTCGCACATATAGCATCGAACCAGTCTTTTCCATTTACAGGATTCCCCCATACTTGAAGGTTATCATCGACATGAATGGATGGAGCCTTCTGCCAGCTCCTTAAAAAAGCCACCAGATCATCTACATCTTTATCCTTCAACCCCTTCCCTTTATCTCCCCATGCAGGCATGAGATGATTAGGCCGGCCATACTCTATTGTCTCCTTCAAATACTCATCCGAAGCAAGGGCAAGAAAATCCTGGTTGTTTAACTGGTTGCCAACTAAATCGGTAACCTCACCGCCGCCGCCGGTAAACCAGCCCTGGGGACCTCCTCTACCCTGCCCCTTATCACCGTGGCACTCGGTGCAGTTCTTTTTAAAAAGTTCTCCACCTCTCTTGGCATCGCCTCCTGGTTTGGCAGAGACAATCCCGCCTAATACAAACAACCCCCCAACTAAAACAGCAGTAACTCCTAATATCAATTTCTTTGAATTCATCCTTTCACCTCCTTAATTAATGGGCAAAAAATCTCCCAACCCATACAAATTTAAAACAAAACAACATCACCTCCTTCCTTCTATAACATTTCGTTCACTAAAATATTAAACCTCTCCTGACGACAGGTCAGGATTATCTCATTGTATTTAAGCAAAATTAATGCCAGTAAAATAGAAAATCTCTGTTTTGGAATGACGGCATATAACCCTTTGATATTTTTATTGGAATTTAAGGATAATTGACTCAGGTTAAAACCTTAATCAATACTAAATTAAAGGCAGGTGTTACTTATAGGTTACAAAGCATTATAGAACAATTTGATATTTTTTAGACAATTTCTTTATTAAACAGAATATTATAAGGGCTTGAGATGTGTTACTACACAGTAACAGAAGTCAGGAGTTAGAGAGCTTCTGCCTGAGTATTTCGTAGAAAATTATAGCGCAGGCTGCAGATATATTAAGAGAAGATACCCTGCCTTTCATTGGTATTGATACCAGATAATCGCACTTCTCTTTTGTCAGCCTTCGTATCCCCTTTGATTCACCGCCGAATACGACTGCTATTGGGTCATCATAGGATAATGAAAAACAGTTTCTTTCTGCACCTGCTTCAACCCCTACTACCCAGAAACCTTTTTCCTTTAATTCTTCAATAGTATTGGAGATGTTGGTAACCCTAACAATCGGTATATATTCGATTGCACCAGCAGACCTTTTTACAACTACAGGGGTCAAACCTGCTGCCCTATCCTTCGGAATGATTATACCTCCTACACCAAGAGCCTCTGCCGACCTTATTATTGCCCCAAGATTACCCGGGTCTTCTATTCCATCCAGAACTGCAGCTACAGGTTTATTATCTTTTTTATACAACTGCTCTATAAGCTCATCGAGACCGATTTCTCTCCTCTGCGATACAATTGCTGCAACCCCTTGATGTTTTTCGGTTCCAGATATGTTTTTTATGTCAGCGAGACTAAGGTCTCGTTCTACATTAATGTTTCTTGCCCTTGCCAGCAATTCTATCTCATAAACTGCCTTCCCTTTTGCTCCGGCAGCTATAAGTATTTTAATAAAATTTCTTTTCCCCGACCTCAATGCTTCAAGGACAGGGTTGATACCGTATATAACTTCCTTCATATATTATCTGGTAGCCGCAGGCTTTATGCCTGCGATATTTACGCACCCTTAAAGGGTGCGGCTACCTTACCTTCCACTTCGCCCCCTGCGGTGTATCTTCAATAATAATGCCCTGGCGGCTCAATTCGCTCCTTATGCTGTCGGCATCAGCCCATCTCTTTTCTCTCCTCGCACTCTCCCTTTCAGTTATAAGTCTGCCGATTTCATCCTCAGTTATGCCGATTGCCTGAATCCCCACCGCCTTTTCCTTTTCAAAATAATCAGTTGGGTTCTGACTGAAGAGTCCAAATACCTCACCTATTTTTTTAAGAGCCGCAATACCCTTTAAAAAATTACCAAATTCAACATCTTGCATCTCTCCCCTTGACCCTTGACCCTTGACCCTTGACCCTTCCAATATATTCCTCATCCCATTCAACCTATGCAGCTCAGTATTCATATATCCTATTACCTGTGCGGTATTAAAATCATCATTCATCGCATCCTCAAATTTCCGTATTAATTCCCCCTCAAATCCCCCCTCACCCCCCTTTTCTAAAGGGGGGGAACTTTTTATTTCCCCCTTTGAAAAAGGGGGATTAAGGGGGATTTTTTCAAAAAATAAAAACAAATCATAGAAACGGTCTAAATTAATCTTCGCCTCATTCAGGTTCTGGTCAGAAAAATCTATAGGGCTTCTGTAATGGCTGGAGAGGAGAAAGAATCTTATAACCTCTGGATTGAATTTTTTCAATACATCCTTTATTGTAAAAAAATTTCCCAGAGACTTTGACATCTTTTCCTTATTAATATTTACAAAGCCGTTATGCACCCAATAGCGGACAGGAGGTATACCTGTGGCTGCATGGGATTGGGCAATCTCGTTTTCATGGTGTGGGAACACAAGGTCCTTCCCCCCTCCATGAATATCAAAACAATGACCGAGATATTTCTGTCCCATAGCAGAACACTCTATATGCCAGCCGGGCCTCCCTTTACCCCATGGACTTTCCCACCAAGGCTCTCCGGGCTTGCTCGCCTTCCATAAAGCGAAATCAAGGGGGTCTCTCTTTTTCTCATCCACCTCTACCCTCGCACCGCTCAAAAGCTCATCCGTATTCTTGCCTGACAGCTTCCCATACTCATTAAATTTCCTTACAGAATAGAAAATATCTCCATTGGACTGATAGGCATAACCCTTTTCAATAAGCCTCTTTATCATTTCTATCATTTCAGGAATATGCCCTGTGGCTTTTGGCTCATAGGTAGGTCTTTCAATGCCCAGAGCATCCATATCTGTGTAAAACTCCTTTATATACCTCTCTGCTATTATCTCCGAAGATACCCCTTCTTCATTCGCCTTCTTTATAATTTTGTCGTCTACATCCGTAAAATTTCTGATGTATGTTACTTTAAACCCAATATATTTTAAATACCTGTATATGACATCGAAGACAATCGCAGCCCTTGCATGACCTATGTGGCAGAGGTCGTAGACAGTAACACCGCATACATACATCCCCACCTCACCCTCTTTGAGCGGTGTAAACAGCTCCTTTTTTTTGGTAAGTGTATTATATATGGAAAGCGGCATAAAAAAGACCCTTCGATTTTCTCAGGGTAAATACGACCATCATGGTCGTATTTACTTTTATATTAAAATTGAAAGAGAGTCAATTGTTTATTATACTGAAAGAAGAAAATAAAAAAAATCACACAAAGACACGAAGACACAGAGAAGAAAATAACCCTTTGTGGACTTTGTGACTTTGTGTGAGAAATTTTTTTCTGACAATGAAAAAGGAAATAATCAAAAAACTCATAGATATTGTTGGCAAAGAAAGGGTCATGTCCTCCGATGAGGACAGGATATGCTACTCCTACGATGCCACAGGGAAAATGGGAATACCCGATGTTGTTGTTAAACCCAAGACGGCAGATGAGGTGTCTGCAATTGTAAAAATTGCCAATCGGGAGAAAATACCCGTCGTGCCGCGGGGTGCAGGCTCCGGATTTGTGGGCGGCTCGATACCGATACACGGCGGCATTGCACTGGTAATGACGGATATGAACTGCCTCATCGAATTGGATGAGGAAAACATGATTGCCGTTGTTGAACCCGGTATGGTGACATACAATCTCCAGCAGGAGGTGGAAAAGAGAGGGCTGTTTTATCCTCCTGACCCTGCAAGCCTTAAGATATGCACCATAGGCGGAAACGCAGCTACCTGTGCCGGAGGTCCAAGGGCACTCAAGTATGGGGTGACAAAAGATTATATTCTCGGACTCGATGCAGTCTTGCCCGATGGAGAGATACTTCACGCCGGTGTTAAAACTGCAAAGGGTGTTGTAGGATATGACCTTACCAAACTGATGGTAGGCTCGGAAGGCACGCTCGGCGTAATAACAAAAATTAATCTAAAGCTCCTCCCCCTGCCTGAGAAAATAAAAACGGCATTGGCAGTTTTCCCAAAAATAGATGATGCATCAATTGCCGTATCAAAGATAATAGCATCGAGGATACTGCCGTCTTCTTTGGAATTTATGGATCAATCAGCGGTAAAATGCGTTGAAGATTATATCCACGCAGGACTTCCGACAGATGCAGAGGCACTCTTATTAATAGAAGTAGATGGAGACGAGATTTCTGTGGAGAGGCAGATTGAGAAGATTGGAAATGTATGCAGTGATACAGGGGCAAGGGATGTAAAAATTGCAAAGGATGAAGCCGAGAGGGAATCCATCTGGAAGGCACGGAGGGCTATATCTCCTGCACTCGGACATATTGCGCCGACAAAGATAAACGAAGACATCACTGTGCCACGAAATAAAGTCCCGGATATTATCAGGAGGTTAAAGAATATCGCAGAGAGATATAAACTCAATATTGTAAACTTCGGTCATGCAGGGGATGGAAATCTCCATGTAAATATAATGACTGACAGGAGAAATACGGAAGAAATGAAAAGGGCGGATGAGGCTGTTTCCGAGATATTCAGTGCAACACTGGAGCTTGGCGGGACAATCTCGGGAGAACACGGCATTGGAATTACAAAAAGCAGATATATAAAGGATGAGCTTGGGGTTACAGGTATTGAGGTAACAAAAAAGATAAAGAGGGTCTTCGACCCTGATAATATAATGAATCCTGGGAAGATTTTGTAAAAAAACTTGAACACGAATAACACGAATGAGACTAATTACACGAATAACTACTAATAACAGAAAATTTTTTTCTTTCAATTTTAGTTTTTATTCGTGCCATTCGTATATTCGTGAAATTCGTGTTCCAGAATTTTATAATTTTCTATACATGAATAAAAACCTTAAAAACTGTTTACGACCCGCTCTTGTGAGGGATATCCGAGACTTCCAATTCTGAAAGATTGATAATCTGGCTTGCCTGGCTTATATCTATACCGACAATATTGTTATCTTTATCGAGGTTTATTATTATTCCGGAGGCAACCTCCAATGATTCGGCACCGGTCTTTTCATTAAGGTTTATAGAGAGGGAATCCGTATCTTTATGATATTTCAGCCTCATAATCTTATCCTCCTTTATGGCTAAATTTTAAATTCACCGGGAGATTCAATAAATATGTGCCAGATAAAAACCTGCAATTGAGCCAATCAATGTGGCGAGAAAAGCTGCAATGATGTGACTTATCCCGAAGGTGATTTTTCCCTCATCTTCCAATACAATTAAATCATCATCCCCCTCCTCGTATTTTTTATCCAAATATTCAGACATGATTTATCTGCCTCCTCTATTTAATCTTTGTCATGAGGTTGAAATCATGAAACGGGTTCGGGGAGATGAACTACTTCAGCAGCTTCTGCGACACAATCTCCCTCTGACGGATGATTCCGTAATATGCAATATAATCCTTATCCTGTCTCCTCATATCAACAAACTCGACACCGCATCTGTTTTTGGCTCCTGTCCCTTTTATAAAATTCCTCACCACTGCTTTTGCCGTAATCTTCTGATCCGTAGTTGGAAGCTTGAAGGTTATTTTTTCAAAGACCATGCCCATCGTTATTTCCCTCTCGCTGCGGCGTGTGTAAAAGGAGACCCCTTCTTCACTGATAGATGTAACATCTTCAACAAATCCTTTTGTAACCTCTACGGCAACCGGGCTATTGTTTGAAGGGGATATCCTGAAGAATTTCCTCTTTTCAAACTTTTTTATAAAAGAGGGGACGGCTATTTTAATTGCAGGGAGACTTCCTCTCACCATCTCGAGGAATCTTGTTCTGAAGGAATACTTGACCCCGTTTATAATATACTCGACATTGATCCTGTTGGACTCCTCAACAAGCCGATTGCCGTATTTCGGCATCAGTGTGTCAATAATAATAGAGTCATTTCCTTTTCCTAACTCGATAAAGATACTGCCGAATGTCTCGGCTCTGTCATCAATCGTAGCGATGAGGTTAAGGCTTTTTTGACAAACCTCTCCGATGCTTGCCACGATTTGTGATTGGGTAGTGAGGGCATTGGAAGACAATGCTTTTTCTTTGTCTCCATCATCCCTTTTTAAAAGGTCTTTCAGGGCTTTAATCATACATCAAAAAATCAAATCATAGACTCCTTATGTATGCTTACCTCATCAATAAAGAGACTCTTCAGACATTTAAGGCGATTGTCATTTTATAATAACGGTAATCATAAGTTTCTATTCAGACGGCATATTTTATCATTTCTTCTTAATTTTTATACAGCATATAGATGACAAATATTTGTCATCTGGACGACATTGCCGGATACATCTGACAGGGAAAGTATTAAGGGGTGGTTTACCTAATTTAAGCTATAGGAATTTCAATGTTTGAGATTGCTTCGCTTCGCTCGCAATGACACACAAAGCAGAAGTGTCATTGCGAGGGGCGAAGCCCCGAAGCAATCTAAATTTAAAAGTCTGATTAAAGGAGAGTCTCTCTTCTCAGACGCACTTCATCTATAATGAGGATACGGTGTTTATCCTTCCGCAGCACACCTGCACGTTGATAATCTCCTAAAACCATAGAGAGTGTTTGACGGGTTACACCTGCCATGTGTGCCAACTCTTCACGAGATAAGGGGACTTTTAATAATATACCGTCCGCTACCTGCTCTCCCCTTTCCTCAACCAGCTTGCAAAGAGTTTGTGCTACTTTTCCATAAGCGTCTGCAAATATCAGGTTTTTTATCTTCTCATCCGTCTGACGCAATCTGCGGCAGATATTCAAACATATTTTCAGGAGCAGCCGCGGATGCCGGTCAATAAGGTTCAGGAAGGATTCCCGCTCCATTATTATGGCCTCGGTATCCTCCAATGCAGTTACGGTGGCTGAACGATGTTGTCCGTCAAGCAATGCCATCTCTCCAAAAAAGTCCCCTGAATTTAAAAGCTTGAGGATTACCTCCCCTCCTTTCCTATCCGTAATAGATATCTTTACTGTCCCTGACTTCAAAACAAAGAGAGAACTTCCCGGATCATCAGCGTGAAATATCACTTCCTGTTTGCGATACCTCTGGTATCTTATCAGAGCTGCAATCTGTTCAATCTCCTTATCTGAAAGATCGGTAAAAAAGGTTATCTTTTT
Source organism: Nitrospinota bacterium (assembly GCA_016200365.1). Taxonomy (GTDB): domain Bacteria; phylum Nitrospinota; class Nitrospinia; order UBA9942; family UBA9942; genus JACQEW01. The sequence continues at coordinate 6,365 of JACQEW010000149.1, read as the reverse complement.
CAAAAGCTGTAAAGATAAAGGTTTCATAGTTTATAAAAAATCTAATGGCGATCAATTTACATCTTATGGCAGAGAATTATGCCATTGTCCCGGCAGAGGGGATATATCGCTTAACAATATCCTCCGACTCCGAGATATGGGAGATTATAATTACTCCCTTAGTCTTGTCGAGATTAACATCAACAAGCGAGCCGGGATGGAGGCTCAGATACTTTGCATATTCACCCGGAATACCTATCCCCAGCCCCTTTTCCATCTTTATGACCTGCTCCTTTATATGTTCCCTCATAACCACACCTCCTTAATTCTAATATATTTTTACCACAAAGACACAAAGGACACGAAGAAATAAATTCTAATTTCTAATTACGAATTTCCAATTCAGGAATTTTGTTTTTTTCTTCTTAATTGGAAATTAGAAATTGGGAATTGGGAATTTTGTGCCTTTGTGGTGAGTTTATCCCAATTTAAGTATATCTATCATCTCCTGATGTATCAATCCATTGCTTGCAAGCGTCTCGCCTTTATATATGCTGAACTCGCCTCCCCTGAAATTTGTTATCATTCCTCCTGCCTCCTTTACCATAAGGCTCGCTGCAGCCATGTCCCAGGGATTCAGCTTCATCTCCCAGAAACCATCAAACCTCCCTGCCGCAAGATAGCAGAGGTCAAGAACCGCCGAGCCTGCCCTTCGTATCGCCTGCACCCTTACAGCAAAATTGCAGAAGTGATTAAGGTTATTCTCTTTGCTCTCCCTTATATCATATGGAAAACCTGTGGCAAGAAGACTCCTGCCAATATCTCCAATTACAGAAACCTTTAATCTCTTTCCATTCAGATATGCACCCTCCCCTTTTATACTTGTAAAAAGTTCATCAATTATCGGATTATAAACTGCACCTGCAACAACATCACCGTTTATCTCCAATCCAACCGATGCACAGAAACAGGGATAATTATGGGCATAGTTTGTTGTTCCATCAAGAGGGTCAATTATCCATTTGTATTTCCCCTCCATCTGCGAGGGGGGTAGACCCTGAACACTGCCCGCCTCTTCAGTCAATATCTCATGCTCGGGATACTCCATTTTAATTATATCAATAATTACCTTTTCACACTGATAGTCAATCTCTGTTACAAGATTTATCTCCCCCTTATGCTCTATTTTAAAATTTTCCCCAAATCTCTCCTTTTGTATCCTCCCCGCCTCTTTTACAGCTTCTACAGCAGTATTTAGGAATTTCTCAAGTTTAAAGGGCATATCAAATCACACCTTTTATAAAAACAACCTCCACTCTTTCCCTTTGATGACAAAAATCGTTTAAAGGACTCTAACATAACTAATATGCAATACTATAATTTCAGCAATATAACAACTAATACAAAATCATTATATTGCATTTCCTCTTCATTTTCAAAGGTTTTATAATTTTTCTCCTTGACTATCTCACCTTTAATTTCTATAATCCATCATAATGTTGAATAAACTTAAAAGACAATGTTGCGACAGGATAAAAAGCAATAAAGGCATTAGAACCAAAAGCAAAATCAAAATCCAACAAGTTAACTTTTAGAGTGATAAAACAACATGATCGAAATGATTATAGGCACAATTTTCGGTGCCTTGGTCTCATGGGTATTCAGTGAATGGTATTACCGAAAAGCGAAGGTTGATTCGGACAAACAAAGCCCCATTCCGTTACTTATCCAATTGACTCAAGAGGTACAAGGAATCAAGACACGACTGGGTGAAGATATCAAACAATCTGCACTCGAAGTAGAAATTAGCGGAGCCATTGACAGGGTTCTTGGCTTGGTAACGAAACTACGACATCAAATAGCTCATGCATATCTGCCTCTTGATATTATCCTCCAAGGTCTTGTAGAGGCAAAGCGATTGGGGAAATGGGAATCTGTCCAAGAGTTGCTTGATAGCGTATCGGAATACCGTGACCTGGCCATAAAGAAACTGTTCACACAAGAACAACCAATGCAAGATATTCAAGAGGTGTTTTTACGGTTGAAAAGCATCGCTGAGCAACCGGCATCAAACAACGCGGAAAATCTGCATGTATAAGCCGAAAAGTTGTTACGGGAAAAAAGACATAAAACAAAAGGGCATTAAAAGCATTAGAACCTAAATCAAAAATCAAAGTCCCAACAAGGCACTACATCGAACGCCGAAAAGACGTCGTCGCTGAGTTGGGTCGTTAGCTTAAAAATATAGATACGGAGGGGTACAAAATGACTCAACATAAGAAAGAAAAGATTTCTGAAATGGTAGCTAATTTTGCAAAGGAATATATCGTTTTGGGAGAAGATATTGAACATAAACAACAATTACTAAATGGCGCCGTGTCTGCTTGGAATATAGCATGTTTAAACGAACAGAAAAGAGAAAAAGCAATAGAGAGATACATGGAGGAATATAAAAGACTTAATTCAGATCATGGAAAAGATATTTTAACAGGGGCAGAAGAAGACCTTCGTTTATTGATAAAGAGAAAATTTGAATTATATCAGGATGTAAATAAACAGATAGTTAATGCTCAAATTCAGGAAGAGAATGGAAAGTTTCGTATTACAGTTGCTACAGTAACTATAAAGTGATTAAGCTAACAAATCACTCCAGCGGACGGCGAGTACGCCGCCGCTGAACTCAATCGTTATGCAAACAAAAAAATAAAAATAATTTATATTATTGCGAAAATACCCCCAAATCCTATTTAGGACTACCTTCAACCACCCTTATCGTCCTCATCATGTTGTAGACAAAGATTACTATGGAGAATAGTTCTACGATTGCAGAATATAATAGTAGTTGTTCATATATACCCCGTTTCCCATGCCCAACAAATCCGAAGAACAGCACCATCCCGATTAAGCCTATATTTGCCAGATAAAAGTGAATCCATGCGAGCCTGTTGCTGTATAACGGTCTTCCGCTGAAGCGCGGCATTATGTGATAAGCAACTCCGTATATCGTCATGCTTATCCAGCCCAACAGGTTAAGATGGGCATGACCCGGAATATATGTCCTTGTCCACCACGGCAATGCAAGCATCAGCACGCCCATACTTGCTGCTACTACAAAATAACTCATTGCCATTCTGATAAACCAGACTGTAATTTTACTCATACGAAACCCACACGAGCCTTCGGCTCAAAAAGGGGGATGAAAACTCCAATAACCAAGCACCAAATCACAAATAAATTCCAATAACCAAATCACAATAACCAAATTTTTTAATTTTGGTTATTGAATATTATTTGGAATTTGAAATTTGAGATTTGGGATTTGTATTTAATGTTTCCCTTATCCATCCACCACCTATTAATGTATCTCCATCGTAGAACACTGCTGCCTGTCCCGGTGTTATCGCCCTCTGGGGCTCATCAAAAATTACCCTGACACTATTATTTCTCGTTCCCATGCTCTGCGTGGGAATGGAGGTAATCTCTGACTCTGATGCGGGATGTCTATATCGTATTTGCGTAGATGCCCTGAAAGTCCCATCTGTAGGAGCATCAATAGACCAGTTTACATTTTCCACAATAAACTCCCTTCTCATCAAAGCCTCCCCTTCATTCACAATCAAACGATTATTCTCTACATCTATCTCGCTGACATATAAAGGTCTGCTCCAGCTTATGCCAAGCCCCTTTCTTTGACCGATAGTATAAAAAGGGAGTCCCTTGTGCCTTCCCACTACCGCCCCATCGGTCGTTACTATCTCCCCTTCTATTATCTTTTCGGCATCAACCCTCCCGGCTATAAAATCCGCATAATTATTATCAGGGATAAAGCATATCTCCTGACTCTCTTCCTTTTCTGCAACCTTTAGCCCAAAGGACTTTGCCATCTTTCTAATCTCAGACTTCGTATAATCGCCGAGTGGGAATAAAGCCTTTTTTAACTGCTCCTGCGTAAGATTAAAGAGAAAATAGCTCTGGTCCTTATTTATGTCCACACCCCTCTGTATGAAATATCTATTCCCATTCTCGTTCCCACGCTCTGCGTGGGAATGTATCCTTGCATAATGACCTGTTGCCACCTTTGATGCACCAATCTTTGCAGCATAGTTAAGCAATATGTCAAACTTCAGCCGCTGGTTGCAGGGTATGCACGGATTCGGTGTCCTTCCCCTCAGGTATTCGGAAATAAAATAATCAACCACATTCTTCTTAAACTCATCTTCGAGCTTTAGGACATAAAAGGGAATGCCAATCTTCTCCGCCACCCTTCTGGCATCATTTATATCGTCGAGAGAGCAGCATGTTCCAAACCGTTCAGAATTTTCCGCAGAGTAATCCCATATCTGCATGGATATGCCTATTACATCATACCCTGCATCTTTTAAAAGAGCGGCAGCAGTGGAGCTGTCCACCCCGCCGCTCATTGCAATAACAATTCTCTCCTTCATGGAAAATAAAAAGGGTTCAAGGATTCAAGTGGTCAAGGGGTCAAGTGAAAAGAACCCCTTGAATCCTCGAACCCTCGACCCCTTGAACCCTATCTTATCACACCCTCCCAAAGAGGGAAACAATTTTAGATTTCTCCACATCCACAAGTCCTTTATCGGTGAGCTTGATCTCAGGTATTACAGGGAGGGAGAGGAATGAGAGGGTCATAAAGGGATTGGGGAGCTTGCATCCGAGTCTTCTGACAGCAGAATTAAGCTTTTCTATTTTCTCTTTGACTTCCCTGAGAGGTCTGTCGGACATAAGCCCTGCAATAGGGAGGGGGAGGGATTCGATAACCTTGCCGTCCTTTACAGCCACCTGCCCCCCTTTAAGATGTATAATCTCATTTACAGCAGAGTGCATATCCATATCGTTAGTGCCGACTGTTACTATATTATGGGAGTCGTGAGATATGGATGAGGCAATAGCTCCGCTTTTTAAGCCGAACCCTTTTACAAATCCTCTGCCGATATTTTTAGACGATAGATGCCTCTCTATTACAGCAATTTTAAGGATGTCTCTCTTTACATCCGCAACTACCGCTCCGTCCTCAATTTTTGCCCTTTCTATCCTTTTTTTGGTAAGCACCTGTCCCGGTATGACTTCTATAACTTTTATAACCCCCCCCCTTCCCTTTATTAAAGGGGGGCGAAGGGGGGTTACTCCAAAATTCTTTATAGCGGAGAGATTTACATTCATTGAGCTCCTCAAGTGTAAGGGATGAATCTGTATGGCTTCCGGCAGGAGCTTACCGTCTTCTGCTGCCATGTTTCCCTTTTTAAATACCATCCTGACTCTAAAATTTTTAAAGCTGTCAAAGACAGCAAGGTCAGCCCGATAACCGGGTGCGATTGCCCCATGCTCATAGAGATGAAAATACTCGGCAGGATTCAATGTAGCTATTTTTATGGCTGTAACAGGATTTAAGCCTTCCCGGACGGCCGTCTTAATCATATAGTCGATATGCCCTTCATTTATAAGGTCGGATGGAGACCTGTCATCCGTAACAAACATAAATCTCCTGTTATTTTCAGATGTAATGAGAGGAAGAAGGGTTCTCAAATTTTTCGCAGCAGTCCCTTCCCGAATCATTATATACATCCCCTTTTCGAGCTTTTCCCTCGCCTCATCAACCCTTGTGCATTCATGGTCCGATTTTATCCCTGCTGCTATATAGGCGCTCAAATCTCTGCCTGAAAGTCCGGGGGCGTGTCCATTAATCACCTTTCCCTTCATAATGCGAATCTTTTTTAGCATATCGGGGACTCTATGGATTACGCCATGATAATCCATCATTTCAGCCAGCCCCAATGCCCACGGTTTATCGGCAAAAACCGAAAGGTCATGATGGGTGAGTCTTGCGCCGGATGTATCCATGTCAGTCGCAGGAACACAGGAAGAAAGCATGACATATACATCGAGGGGGATGTGCCTGCTCGATTCAACCATGAACTTTATCCCCTCGAGTCCGAATACATTCGCTATCTCATGGGGGTCAATAACAACGGCGGTTGTGCCTGAAGGAACCACAGCCCTTGCAAATTCAGCTGGAAGAACCATCGAGCTTTCTATGTGGACATGCCCGTCAATAAAACCGGGGCAGAGATACATCCCGCGAATATTCAGGGTCTTTCTCGCCTTATACCTGCCGAACCCTGCAATCATCCCCTGAAATACAGCGACATCGGTCTCTATAATCTCTCCGGAAAATACATTGACCACCCTCGCATTTTTTATAAGGAGGTCGGCTCTCTCCTCTCCCTTTGCCACCTTAATCCTTTGCTCTAATGTCTTCATCCGCCTAAGTATATACCATGCCCCCCTGCTGGTTCAATCTTTTAGATTGAACCTTAATGTTTTGGTTCAGCCCCTGATTGAATCTTTCAGGGGCTGAACCAGCG
>JACQEW010000148.1 GCA_016200365.1 Nitrospinota bacterium | reverse complement strand
TAAATTATCGGCGATGACAAGGAGGTCGGGGGGGAGCATCTTACCAAGCGAGATAGCCTTTTCCAGTTGCTCCCTTACATTTCTCATAAGGGCTTCGGTTCTCAAGGATTTCTCTTTTTGCTCAGGAGGCTCTTTAATCCTCTGAATTTTTACTTTATAAAACGGTTTTTCCATGACATAGCCGGCTATCTTTACCCTGGACAGCCCCTGAACGAGTATCTTGACCCGTCCGTCGGGCAGCTTGAGCATCCTTATCACCATGACTGCAGTGCCGGTTTCATAAAGATCTGCGGGTCTGGGCTCATCTGTGCCGGCGTCCTTTTGTGCGATGAGAAGCATTATTCTATCGGATGCCAGCGCCTCATTCACTGCGCTAATGGATGATTCTCTGCCGACAAACAGCGGAATTATCATATAGGGGAAAATAACAATATCCCTTACCGGCAGTAGAGGAATCTCATCGGGTATCTTGAATTCCATTTGAAATTCCTGGCTTGAATCCGATGTCGGTATCAACTTTTCTTCTTTATTATCATTTTCCATTTTAAACAGCCTCCATAAACAACTGACAACTAACAACTGACCACTAACCACTAACAACCAAAAAAAGTTGTAGGTTGTAAGTTGTGAGTTGTAGGTTTCTACTCTTTGCCTTTTTCAACTTCAATCCACCTTGTCTTTTCTCTTCTTTCTTTACTCTTTGGAATCTGTATTATTAGTATCCCTTTAGAATAGGATGCCTTTATATGGCTCTTATCCACTGCCGACCTGATATTTACAGTCCTTTTAAAAGGGCCAAAGGAACGTTCCATACATAAGAAATTTACCCTTCCCTCGCTCTCGATCTGCTCATACTTTGCCCCCTCGATGACTAAACTATCTCCTGTCATATAGATTTTCATATCCTCTGCCAGCACACCGGGCAGTTCAGCCTCTATGAAGAAATAATCGCTTGTTTCATAAAGGTCCAGGTTAATAAAGCTCGTCTCGCCAAGCGCATATTCATCCGTGGAAATCTTGAGATAGGTATAATTAAATCTATCTATAGTCTCATCTCTCTTAACTGCTATTTCTTCGGGAAGACTCCTTTTTTTTACCGACATAAATAAAGTTTATGAGTTTATGGGTTTATGAGTTGGTGAGTTATGAAAATTTTAACTCATGAACTCATCAACTCTTAAACTCCTCAGATACTCCCTGAAATCCTTTCCAAGGTCGGGTCTTCTCAATGCAAACTCGACCGTAGCCTTGAGGAAGCCCAGTTTATTTCCTGCATCATATCTCTTGCCCTCGAATTGATGGGCATAGATGACCTGATGCTTTAACAGCCGCCTCAGCCCGTTGGTAAGCTGTATCTCACCTGATTTATCAGCGTCCGTCTTTTCCAATGCCTCGAATATCTGAGGAGTTAAAATATACCTCCCGATTATTGCTAAATCCGAAGGCGCCTCCGAAGGAGGAGGCTTTTCAACCATATCCATAATCTGATATACCCTGTCTTCGATCTCTTTTGGCGCAATTACCCCGTAGCTCGAAATCTCCTTTTTATCAACTTTCTCGACAGCAATAACGGAGGCATTATATTTTTCGTATACCTGTATCAGTTGTTTTATTGCAGGGACATTGGAATGTATAATATCGTCTCCGAGCAGAACGGCAAAAGGCTCGTCGCCGATAAGGTCTTTAGTCCTTAATATTGCATGTCCCAATCCGAGAGGCTCCTTCTGTCTGATATACCAGAAGTCAACGAGATTTGAAATCCGCTGAACCTCTTCCAGGAGCTTATTATTGTTCTTGCCTTTGAGGGTATGCTCAAGCTCAAAGGATATGTCAAAGTGGTCTTCGATGGCATTCTTCCCCCTTCCTGTTATCATGATCATCTCTTCTATGCCGGCATCTATTGCCTCCTCGACCACATACTGTATAAGGGGTTTATCTACAAGAGGCATCATCTCCTTTGGAGATGCCTTTGTTGCCGGCAAAAATCTTGTGCCGAGCCCCGCAACAGGAAAAACAGCCTTTTTGATTTTCAATGTGTCCCTCCTTCTCTCCCTTTCTCTATAATCTTTTTGACTGTTTTAGGCATAAATGATTTGTTTTTTGACCTTTTCTCTTATTATGGGTTTCAAAGAATGCTCAAATCCAAGGTCTATTTCCCCCCCCAGATCCTCCTCTAAAAATCTCTTTATCTGCAGGAAATTGTGAATACTTTTTCTGTCCTTTTCTATTTCTATAACCATATCAATATCGCTTGAAGGAGTTTGCTCTCTCCGTGCAAAACTTCCAAAAATTCCGATACGGGTTATGCCAAACCTTTCATAAAAAAGGCTTTTATTTCTTTTTAAATAAGCTATTATTTCATCTGCCGAATAATTTTTCATTTTAAAAATCCTTAAAAGTGCAGCAAAAATATCTTCCTTTGTCAAATTAGGATAGGCTGTCAATAATTCTTCTGCACTCATACCTTCCGATAGTTTTCTTAAGATAAGTTCAACTGTTATCCTCGTCCCTTTAATTACAGGTTTGCCAAGCATTATATTTGGATCTGTTGTTATCCTTTCTTCATAATGTTGGGTAGACATTTCAAGCACCTCCTTTATGATGTGCAGCCTATTTAGGTTTTATTTTTTTTTCAATCCTCTCGTATTCCTGAACCTGTTAAAGCCTGCCCTTGAGGTTTTTATCAAGGGAACAGGTTTAGGATTTTGGGTATCCTCACATGCTTTTATAAAATATTTTCTTTTTCCAGTATCTCTTGAACTTCTATTAGGAACTCTCTCAAGCTTACCTTCTTTACGCCTGCCGTTGAGAAATCATGATATAAAGGTTCTTCAAATGTATGTCTGTGCCACTTCCCCTCTATTGCATCCCTTCCATAAATTCTCTGTCCATTGTTGATAAGGACAAATCCAATAGTATCATTTTCCACATTTACATACACCTGAACAAATAAATCTTCTTTTATGATAAGCCTGTATTTTACGGTGTGCTCTGTTTTGTCCGTCCTCACAATATCTTTAATAAAAGAAAATTCTGAAGATGTCTTCTCGATTTCCGAGATAACTTTCTTTAGCATCAGGCTGCTTTTAGTTTTTTAATCTCTGTTTTTACCGTTCTTATACCGTCCTGTGAAGACTCCCATTCCCACAGGTCATTTTCTGCCTCGTATGAGTAGCCCTTTTTTGCCACTATCTTTTTTTTCTTAAATTCCGATAGAGGCATACCATATTTGTTTTCAAGGATTCTTACAGTCATCTCATACCTGTTTAACCGCCTTATAAGTTCATTTTCAATTATATGTTTTACCTTGATGTTAATATCGCCTTCCGGTTCTATAGTATTAACAATATCAATTAAAGAGCGCGAAATTCCTGAAGTCTCTGACATAAACTCCTCCTTAAGTATTCAGTTATAATCAGTTTTTTTCAATCCTCTCGTATATTACATTCTTAATCTTCTCTATATCTGCCGGGATATATACAGGGAGGTT
>JACQEW010000147.1 GCA_016200365.1 Nitrospinota bacterium | reverse complement strand
AGGCGGGGCAATACCGGCAACACTCTATAAAGCCGTCGCCGAGATACTGGCGTATGTGTTTAAACTGAAAGGGTAAGGAAGCTGAAAGCTCAAAGCTGAAAGGGAAAATACTCTTTGAGCTTTGAGCTTTGAGCTATGAGCTATGAATAAGGCAGTTCCGGAATTTACAAAATACAGCGATGCAGCGATAGCCGCTGCCGTAGTGGGGATATTGATAGTAATGATTATACCGCTCCCCACGATAATGCTGGATATACTGTTGTCATTCAGCATAACACTTGCCATTATAATACTACTGGTGTCAATGTATATACTACAGCCGCTGGAATTCTCCGTATTCCCGTCTCTGCTTCTGGTGGTTACGCTCTACAGGCTCTCGCTGAATGTTGCATCAACGAGAATAATACTCCTCCACGGAAACGAAGGGCAGGCGGCAGCAGGACAGGTGATAAAATCCTTCGGGCAATTCGTCGTAGGCGGAAATTATATGGTAGGGGCGGTCATATTTTTAATCCTCGTGCTCATAAACTTCGTGGTTATTACAAAAGGCACTGTAAGAACATCCGAAGTGGCTGCAAGGTTTACCCTCGATGCAATCCCCGGCAAGCAGATGAGCATTGATGCCGACTTGAATGCAGGAATAATAGATGAAAAGGGGGCAAGAGATAGGAGAAAGAAATTAGAGCAGGAAGCGGATTTCTACGGGGCAATGGACGGTGCAATAAGATTTGTCAGGGGGGATGCCATTGCCGGTATAATCATAACTGCCATCAATATACTCGGCGGTTTTTCCATAGGCGTCCTCCAGCAGGGGATGGATATTACAGAGGCTGCCCAGGTATATACACTCCTTACCATCGGCGACGGGCTTGTAGCACAGATACCGGCGCTCATTGTATCTACCGCTGCAGGTATAGTGGTTACGAGGGCAGCAGCAGAGGAGAACATGGGAAGGGAGATTTCCAAACAACTGTTATTCCACCCCAGAGCATTCATCATTGCATCGGTAATACTATTTTTCTTCGCCATGATTCCGGGGCTCCCGCATATGGCTTTTATAATTCTCGGCTTGCTTACAGGAGGCATAGCCTATGTTACAATCCAGACACAGAAAGAGACAGTAAAGGAGGAGAAAAGAAAGGAAGATGAGGCAAAGGTAAAGTCGCCTGTTACAGAAAAGGTGGAGTCCCTCCTGCCTCTGGACATGCTCGAATTGGAAGTCGGTTACGAGCTGATTCCTCTGGTTGATGTTGAGCAGGATGGAGACCTCCTGGACAGGATAAAATCCTTGAGGAGACAGTTCGCCCTTGAGATGGGCATTATAGTCCCGCCCATGCACATAAGGGACAACCTGCAGTTGAAGCCGAATGAATATACTGTCCTCATAAAGGGCGTTGTTGTCGCCAGGGGCGACCTGATGATGGGTCAATATTTAGCCATGAATCCTGGAATAGGGGTTAAAGAGATAAAGGGTATACCGACAAAGGAGCCAACCTTCGGTATGCCTGCACTCTGGGTTGTCGAAACCGATAGAGAAGCTGCAAAGGCAGCAGGGTATACTGTTGTGGATATAACGACGGTCATTACAACCCATATCAAAGAGATTATAAGGACCCATGCCTACGAAATCCTCGGCAGACAGGAGGTGCAGTCCCTTCTGGACACAATCAAAGAAACTCATCCAAAGGTTATAGAGGAGTTGATTCCAAACCTGCTTACACTGGGAGGGGTACAGAAGGTGCTCCAGAATCTTTTGAAGGAGCAGATTACTATACGGGACATACTGACGATATTGGAGACGCTGGCGGATTATGCACAATTGACAAAAGATACGGATATACTAACGGAATATGTAAGACAGGCTCTGTCGAGAGCCATAACAAAACAGTACCTGTCGCCTGACGGCAGTCTATCGGTTATGACAGTTGACAGGGAGATAGAGGATATTATTGCAGGCTCGGTCCAGCAAACATCGCACGGCTCATATCTCTCCATCGAGCCCGGCACAGCACAGAAGATATTGAATCGTATAAAACAGGGGTTTGAAAAATTCAGCATGATAAGCCCCCAGCCGATAATACTATCTTCTCCTAAGATAAGGATACATCTGAAGAGACTTACAGAGAGGTTTATGCCTAACCTGATTATCCTCTCTCACAATGAAATCTCTCCGGATGCTCAGATACAGGCTATGGGGATGGTAAGCCTTAAATAAGTGTAAGTGCAAGTGAAAGTGAAAGAAAAAGAATACTTACACTTACACTTACACTTACACTTACACTTACACTTACACTTATGATAGTCAAGAAATTTGAAGCAGTAGATATGCAGGAGGCATTGAAGCTCGTTAAGAACGAGATGGGCTCAAATGCCGTCATATTATCCACACGAAGCATAAAAAAAGGCAGCGGGGCTTTTGGTCTATTCGGAAGACCTGTAATAGAGGTTACTGCCGCTGTGGATTATGAACAGAAATCAGAAGTCAGAAGTCAGAAGCCTGCCCCTGCAAGCAGTAAGCAGGGGACAGAAGACAGAAAGAAAAATCTATCCCTAACGACATCAATGATAGAACCCCTGCGAGACGATATAACCGACTTAAAGGAAATGATAAAAAATATCACCGGTCAGCCGCCGGTCAACAGTCATCAATTAAAGAATGATGAGGTAAAGGAGCTTAAAACGATGATGGGCTTTATTATAAAACATTCCGGAATGGCTGAAGATTTCGGTATGGCACAGGAGTGTTTAATCCCATATCAAAAAATGCTTTCGAGAGGAATTGATGAAAAATATGCATCCGAGCTTATAAACAGGATACAGAATACAGGAGTCGGGAGTCAGAATGATAATATAGCGCTTGCCAGAGTAGCCGACGAGCTTATGAAGACGATAAAAACCAGTGGTCCTATTTTAAAAGAGAACGGCAGCCAGAAAGTAGTCGCATTTATTGGACCAACAGGTGTCGGCAAGACCACCACCATTGCAAAACTGGCGGCTGCAGAAACTTTTGCGAAAAAAAGGACGGCAATCATTACCATTGACACCTATCGTATTGCAGCGGTTGAGCAGATAAAAATCTATGCAAAGATAATAGGTATCCCTGTAGATGTGGTTCTGACCCCTGAAGATCTTGCGGATTCAATAAATATGCACAGGGACAAAGATATTATAATGATAGACACCGCAGGCAGGAGCCATAAGAATGATGCTCAGCTTCTCGAAATATCTGAATTCTTAAATCCCCCCTCACCCCCCTTTAACAAAGGTGAGAATGGGGGGATTGAGACCCATTTGGTCCTCAGTGCAAATTCCGATGAAAGAAATATAGAGGATACAATTGACAGCTTCAAAGAAGTTGCAAAAATAGACAGGCTGCTTTTTACAAAGCTTGACGAGACGAGCCTGTTCGGCATTATATACAATCAACACTCGAGGACAGGCATTCCCCTTTCGTATTTTACCACAGGACAAAAGGTGCCTGAGGATATTGAGGCAGCCACGCCTGAGCGGGTGGCGGATTTGATATTGCAGTTGTCAAAAAATGGAGCATGAGCACCAGAGCACCAGCCACCAGAGGTGTCCTGGTGCTCTGGTGCACTGGTGTTCTTAATCTTTATGGATCAGGCAGGGACATTGAGAAAAATGGCAAAGGCAGTAAAGGAGAGCAAGGGCTTTCAAGACATCCGTGATAGAGGCAAGACAGGAAATTTTATGACGAGAGGAATAGCTGTAGCAAGCGGAAAAGGCGGAGTAGGCAAAACCAATCTCGTTGCGAATGTCGCATATAATCTTACAAAATTAGGCAAAAAGGTGCTGGTCTTCGATGCCGATGTAGGACTTGGAAATATCCACATCCTTTTAGGCTTGATGCCTAAACATACATTACAAAATGTGGATATAATGATGGAGGGTCCAGGGGGTATTAAAATACTCCCGGCAAGCTCTGGAAATAAAAAATACAGCGAGCTTACGACCGGGGAAAAACTGGTATTAAAGGCAGAGCTCGAATCTCTTGAAAACGATTTTGATTTTATAATATTCGACATAGGCGCCGGCATATCCTCGAATGTCATGTATTTTTGCACAGGGGCGCAGGAGATTCTAATAGTCTCCACACCCGAGCCCACATCTTTTGCAGACGCCTATGCTATAATGAAGGTTCTTTCGAGGGACTATGCCAGAAACTCCTTTAAGCTGGTGGTCAATTCCGTAAAAAGCAAAGAGGAAGGACTGGATGTATTCAACAGGCTCAATAAGGTTGCAGACAGGTTTCAGCTTAATATATCCATGAATTATCTCGGACATATACTCGATGACGATAATGTAACAAGATCTGTCAGAGAACAGCGGCTCTTTTCGGAGAAATACCCAAACTCCCCTGCAAGCGTCTGCGTAAGGTCAATTACCAGAGAAATTATCACGGCAAATATAGAGCAGGGTCTGGAATGGGAGAATATGTTAAGATAAGTGCAAGTGCAAGGGAAAGGAAAAGATTCCTTATGCTTACACTTACACTCTCACTTTCACTATCTTTATGAATCCATATACCGAAAAATATTCAAGTATGACAAAAAAAATAAATCCTGCCGAAAGAGACAGCCTTATAATAGAATATTCTCCTCTGATAAAGCACATCGCATCAAGAATAGCAGTAAGACTCCCGCCACATATCGAGAGAGACGACCTCATCAGCGCTGGTGTTATAGGGCTTATAGACGCTATCGAAAAATATGACCCGTCAAAGGAGACAAAATTCAGGACTTATGCAGAGATAAGGATAAAAGGCTCTATCCTCGATGAGCTCCGCTCCCTCGACTGGGTTCCGAGAACCGTCAGGCAGAAGGCTAATAACCTTTCGAGCATATATGCAGCGCTGGAGCAAGAATTGGGGAGGGCTGCCGATGATGAAGAGGTCGCAAATCATCTGGGTATAAGCATGGAAGAATTTCACGAGACACTGAAAAATTCCAGCGGTGTCTCCCTTTTCAGCATCGAAGACCTCGGCGGAAAAAGCTCGGATGGAGAAAAAAGGGATTTACTGGAATGTCTGGCAGGCACAAAAGAGTGAGACCCCGAGACACTTGCAAGAATCGGCGAAATCAAAGAGGTGATTGCCAGGGCGATTGACGAGTTGCCTGAAAAAGAAAGACTCCTCGTTTCCCTTTACTATTACGAAGACCTGACCATGAAGGAAATAGGAGAAGTCATGGGGATAACCGAATCGAGAGTCTCCCAGATACATACAAAGGCAACTTTGAGATTAAAGGGAAAATTGAAGAGATTTTTAGAAGATTAAAGGAAATTATAAACCGCAGAGGCGCGGAGACGCAGAGATTAAAAATATTATTAAGAGGTTTAGAATTTTTCTCTGTGCCTAATACAGGCGCTGAGAATAAGAGGCTGTCAACCCTGTCGAGCATACCACCGTGCCCAGGAATTATCCCTCCCGAGTCTTTTACCTGAAGATTTCTCTTGATAAGGGATTCGCCTAAATCTCCAAGCTGTCCGAATACAGCGATTAAAATTCCGGAAATAATTGTATGTGAAATATCCAAATCGAGAAACCAGATTTTTGCAATCACCGCTCCGATTATACTGCCAATTAATCCTGCTATTGCACCCTCTACGGTTTTTTTGGGGCTTATCAAAGGAGCCAATTTATGTTTACCGAGCCCCTTTCCGCCGTAATAAGCCGATGTATCGCCCATCCATGTGGTAATAAGGATAAAGAAAATTAACTCCCTTCCCTGATATTCCGCTCCTCTAATCAAAATCATATAGCTTATTAGCAGGCTTACATAGAGGACGCCGAAGATGGTATTTGAGATATAGGAAAATCCCCCCTGCCCCCTTGTTACCACGCTCTGCGTGGTAACACGTTCCCACGCGGAGCATGGGAACGAGGGGGGAGCGGGGGGATTATTCCCCTGAAATATTCTTAAAACGAAAGGAATTATAACCGAAGATGTAATAAGTAAATTTATGTATGGATATGACCCGTTAAAAACAGCGATTGGCAAAAGGATGCCGAGGGCAATACCTGCCCATTTGTAACATCCCTCCCCTCCCCTCTCCAGCATCCGATAAAACTCATAGAGACCGATAAAGATTGCAATCTCCAGCAATATCAAAAAATAGAGGGTGGTTCCGAAATAGATTACGGCAATGAGTATCGGTAAAGCTACAACCGAGCTTATAATCCTTGTCAATTGTGTATAGGTTATAGGTTATAGGTTATAGGCTATAGGCTACGGGTATTGCCCATTGCCTACTGCCTATTGCCTATTGCCTATTGCCTCTCCTTTGTAATTTGTTCCCCTGTCATTCCGAATCTCCTTTCCCTCTTCTGAAATTCTATAATCGCCGTCAGCAGGTCGTCCTCTTTAAAATCGGGCCAGAGGGTATCGGTAAAATAAAGCTCTGTATAAGCCATCTGGTAGAGGAGAAAATTGCTTATCCTCAATTCTCCGCTAGTTCGTATCAAAAGGTCGGGGTCGGGAAGGTTTTTTGTGTGCAGATAGGATTGAAACAATTGCGAAGTTATATCTTCAACAGAAAGCTTATTATTCTTAACTGCCAATGCAATCTCCCTAACTGCATCAACTATCTCCCTCCTTGCGCCGTAGCTCAAGGCGAGGGTTAATACCATGCCGTCCCTATTCTTTGTTTTATCCTTTGCATCCTGAATAATATCCTGTGCCGATTGAGGAAGACTCTCTATATTGCCGATGGTATTGAATCTTATGTTTTCCTTCAGCATCCTGTCAAGCTCTTTTCTAAGGTATCGCTTCAAAATCTCCATGAGCGCATTTATCTCATCTCTTGGTCTGCTCCAGTTTTCTTCGGAAAAGGAATACAGGGTAAGAGCCTTAATGCCTATCTTACGGCAGATGGTTACAATCCTATCAACTGTCTTAACCCCTGCCCTATGACCTGCAATTCGTGGCAGAAACTTCTTATTAGCCCACCTCCCGTTTCCGTCCATGATGATGGCAATATGCCCGGGCAGCCTGTTAATATCTATCTGATTAAATAATTTAGGGTCTTGCAGGACACTCATGTTCACATTTTATAATAGGAAGGAATTATTGGCAAGAAAATCAGAGTAAGCAGATGAGTCAGATGAGCTTAGTGAGTTAAT
>JACQEW010000144.1 GCA_016200365.1 Nitrospinota bacterium | reverse complement strand
TGAAAAAAATGTCATTTTTCACAGCACACTAAATAATAAAAGGAAGGTTAGTTTTTGCGGACAGTAAATATCACCGCTCCATATATCTTTTATAAACGGTAATAATAAAGAGGGCTATCATGAGCTCGCCGGATAATGCCTCGAATACGGCAAGCATCTTTCCTATTCCAATAGGCGTGTAATCTCCGTACCCGAGAGTAACAAAATTTACCATGCTGTAATAAAAGGAATCGTATAAAACAGCGAGGTTTTCTAATAAGGACTGTTCTGCTGATAACCTGTAATATCTTCCAGATGAATGCTGTATACCGATAAAGCCGAAAATCACAGAAAATATCAGAACAAAAACCATCGAGAAGCTGATAATTTTATACGGCTTCTCTCCATACCCTGTTGACATATCCATCAATGCCGACCATACATATTCCGGAGAAAAAGATGTCATCTGTTTGCGCTTGACCACCATTTCCCTGTAATAGTATTTACCCGCCTCATAAGAAAATCCCCTGTTCTTAAAATTGTTCTTCAGGCTGCGGTATACCTCCTCAGCCTCAAAGTATTTTTCCCTTGCCTTGTCCCTATCCCCTCTCTTGAAATAATCATCTCCTTCCCGCTCATTTTTTACTTTCTGGTCTTCACCCCAATGGACATCATGTAAGTCGGCATTTCCAAAGACAGCGCCTAAAAGGTCGGTGTTATCGAGATTTGCACTCTTTAAATTTGCCTTATCGATGTCCGCCTTAAAAAGACAGGCATTGGAGAGATTTGATTGGAATAAATGTGCGTTTCGCAGGTTTGCCCTCTTAAAGTTCACAGCCCGCAGATCAGCCTGCATCAAATGTATGTTTTCGAGGCTGGCATTCTCCAGCTGATACCCTTCGAGGCAATCACCCTTTTTATGTTTTTCCTCGAGCCGATTTTTAATATCAACCGGGCTTTTGTCTGCGGAAGGGTTATGCCAGAAACAGTAATCCGAATTTACATCTGCAGGCTCTCGACAAATCGTCTTATTGTTAAACTGGTATTTGCATTGGACGCCAATCGTCATATACCCACGCCTTTTAAAACCATCAATGGCAAGAAAACATTGAACCACAGACACAGAGGAAGAAAACAAAAAAATAATTTATATTTTCCCTCTGTGTTCTGCGGCTTATCGATTTTTTTTATTGTCTGTGTAAGTCTGTGGCTGATTCTTTTCTTTTTCCGATTTATTCGGGTTAGGGAACGGCTCTGTACAATCCCATTGCCTCATTGACTTCTGACAAAGTCTGACGGGCTATACTTTGCGCCTTTTTTGAGCCCTCCTGCAATATGTCATAAATCATGCCGGGATTCCCTAACAGCTCTTTCCTTTTTTCAGAAATAGGCTTCAGATAGTCATTGAGGTTTCTCGCCATCATCAATTTACAATCCGTGCATCCAATCCCTGCAGTAGTACAGCCCGCATATACTTGAGAAACCTCGGCAGCGGATGAAAATATCTTATGAAATGTAAAAACCGAGCATATCTCAGGATTCCCAGTGTCAGTCTTCTTTACCCTCTGCGGGTCGGTAATCATTGTCCTGACCTTTCTCGTTACAGCTTCAGGCGAATCGGACAGGAATATTGCATTCCCATAACTCTTGCTCATCTTCCTGTTATCCAGACCCGGCAGCTTAGGCACTTCGGAGATTAAAGGCTCGGGCTCGACAAATACATTCTTTTTATAGATAAAATGAAATCTCCTTACAATCTCCCTTGTAACCTCCAGGTGCGGAAGCTGGTCAATGCCTACAGGCACATAATTGGCTTTATATATGATAATATCCGCAGCCTGAAGCACAGGGTATCCGAGAAATCCATAAGTAGTTAAATCCCTGTCCTTTACCTCCTGCATTTTTTCTTTATAGGTCGGGTTTCTCTCAAGCCATGGGACAGGGGTTATCATGGATAAAAGGAGATGCAGGACTGCATGCTCAGGAATCAGGGACTGCAAAAATACGGTGCTTTTTTCAGGGTCAATCCCTGCTGCAAGCCAGTCAATGGCTATATTAAACACATTATCCTTTATCTCATGTGTATCCTCATAGGATGTGCTCAAAGCATGCCAATCGGCAATAAAATAAAAGCAGTCATATTCATCCTGCAGCTTTCTCCAGTTTTCAAGAGCGCCAAGCAGATTGCCGAGATGAAGCCTCCCCGATGCCTGCATACCGCTCAAAACCCTTTTCTTTTCCATTCCCATCCCCTTATTAACCACAAAGACACAAAGTCTCTGTGCCTCTGTGGTTAGTTCTTGTTTTTAAATTGGTCTGCCCAAAAATATATTTATAACAAACTCTATAACCGGCACGATGGTCTTATCCACAGCGCCGCTTATAATAAGGACAAGCAATATTATAAAGCCATAAGGCTCTATTTCACTGAACTGTAAAGTCTGTTTACGCGGCAGGATTCCGGTCATTATCCTGCCGCCGTCAAGAGGCGGAAGGGGGATAATATTGAATATTGCAAGCCCTATATTTATCACCACACTGTAATATATCATAAGCCCCACAGGGTCAATAATCATAAGCAGAAATTTATTCTCCGGCACAGGCATTCCGCCTATCCATCTGTATATAACAGCAAATATAGCTCCTAAAATAAGGTTTGCAGCCGGTCCAGCCATTGCCACCCACATCATATCTTTTATTGGATTTTTCAGATTGTGAGGATTAACCGGGACAGGCTTTGCCCATCCTATCATCCTTGTCATAATAAATACAAGAGTCCCAACCATGTCAAGGTGGCTTATCGGGTTTAATGTCAATCTCCCTGCCAGCCTTGCAGTATGGTCTCCCAATTTATCCGCCACAAACCCATGAGCTACCTCGTGAAAGGTAATTGCCATAAGCATCGGGAGAGCCAATACTGAAATCAATTGAATTATAGAGCCTATCTCTGACATAAAATTAAGAAAAACAAAAACCTAAAGGCGCCACAGAGACACAGAGGTACAGAGAAAAATATAAATATTTTAAAAAGTTTTAATCTCTGTGTCTCCGTGCCTCTGTGGCTAATTTTTATAATTTTCTTATTTTAAAACAAAACTACCCGCGTTGTATAGTCTATAATTGTGGTTCTGCATCTCCTTTTTTACAAACTCTACCTCTTCGTTTCTATTCTTGATAAGCCCGTCGAGCCTTGCATCCTTTACCGCCTTCAGCATAGAACCGATTTCAGGTCCCCTCTCCATACCCATCTCTACGAGGTCGTCACCGTTAATCTCTACCTCTACAAATCTGAGTTTCGTGAGATAGAGCGATATAGCCTTTTTTATCCTCTCCTGAGGCATCTTCGCCATCATGAAGAGAAGCGCTTCAAGGGAAAGGGGGCTGAAAATATCATATATCTGACTGGGTTTAAGCGTTTGAGCATTTTCTGAAATATCCATACCTCCCTTAAAATTGGAAATTGGAAATTGGAAATTGGAAATTGGAAATTCGGGGTACCCGCGATAGTGGGTCGTGGAAATTTTCTGATATGCCGCATTAATCTGTCCCCTGCTCTCCATTAACTTATTTTTATATCTCTCGGAGATTGAAAGACGGATAATTACATCCAGAACCTCATCATCCTTCAAGTCATTTAGAAGACCCATCAGGTAAAGGAGCCAGCCTTCTGCCTCTCCGTCCCCCCTCTCCATAAATGAGAGGTGATACCATGAGATAACCTCGCCGATATTTAAAAACAACTCCCTCATTGATTCGCTGTAGACAATCTTAGGATGGATGAATTTCATAAGCGAAAGCTCGTGCATCCTCTTTATCATCTTCACAGGCTCCCTCTCCTTCAACATGAGGACAATCTCCATATATACCCTTGAGCCTGACAGGCGATTGAATAGGTTTTTCTTAACAGCGCTCTCCATAAGCGCCATAGTCTGTTTGCCGATGCTGAAATTAAACCTCTGCTCAAACCTGATTGCCCTGAATACCCTTGTAGGGTCTTCTACAAAAGAGAGGTTATGAAGCACCCTTATCACCCTCTCTTTTAAATCCTTCTGCCCGCCGAAAAAATCTACGAGATTCCTTTTCTCCTTCTTGGTGAGACTTATAGCGAGTGTGTTGATGGTAAAATCCCTCCGGTAGAGGTCATTTTTAAGTGAGCTCATCTCTACGATAGGAAGGGCTGCCGGGTGCTCATAATACTCCATTCTTGCAGTAGCAATATCTATCTTAAATCCCCTCTTGCCCTCCTTTTGTAAAGGGGGGATAGAGGGGATTATTACCACAGCAGTGCCGAATTTCTTATGACTCTTAACCCTGCAGGAGAGCCTCCTGGCAAATTCCTCGGCAAAGAGTATACCATCCCCTTCTATTACTATATCTATATCAAAGTTCTCTATTCTCAAAAGGAGGTCTCGGACAAAACCGCCTACTAAATATGCAGAAAAGCCGAGTTTATCCGCAGTATCCGCTGCCTCATCAAAGAGCTTTAATATCCTCTCAGGGAGCCTCTCCTGAATAAGCCCTCTTAAATTCTTTGAAAAGGGGTATCTGACACTCCCTTCTTTTAGATGGAGAATTGCAGGCTTCTTAAGCATGTCTCCGTAGATTGCCCTGAGCAGGTCCCCCCTGCTTATAATCCCCTCTATTTCTCCGCCGGCATTAACAACAGGAACAAGAGTCTGCTTCCCCATTATTATAATTTCATCAATACGGCGATAAGGGGCGTCAGAATGGACAGTTGTAAACTCGCTTATCATTAAATCCGTAACCTTCTCTTTTTCAAGACGGTGGAATATCGCCTTCTCTACAATCTGCCTTGTTATAAGACCCACAGGCTTTTTTCCGTCCAGCACAGGCAGTGTATTAATGCTGTACCGCGTCATAATCTCCTCTGCCTGTTTTATAGTCTCGTCATTCCGGACAGACTTTACCGGATATGACATCATCTCCCTGGCAAGCTTTACCGGCTGCACCTTTTCCTTGAGAATATTAAGGAGTTTCTCCTTTGTCTGAACAATGGTCATATCCCTTATTGTTGCAGAGGAGGCAGTCGGATGCCCCCCGCCGCCAAACTAATGTGCCACTGCTGCAACATCCACCGCCTCTATCCTACTCCTTGCAACGAGGTGTATCCTGTCCTCCATCGTCACAATCACGAACAGGACATTCAGGTTCTCCATATCCTTCAGCTTATGGGTAAGAATCGCCAGATCCCCAATATATCTGTCGGATGAGGCGGACGATAAAGCAACCGGCAGACCGTTTATATCGTGTATCTCAAGTCCGTGAATAAGGTCATTTAAAAGAGAGACCTGCTCGGGAGACAGTTCTCTATAAATAAAATCCGAGACCACATTGAGGTTAGCGCCGGACGATAAAAGGTATGCAGCAGCCTCCAAATCCTCCGGTCGTGTAGATGTAAAGGTAAGAGAACCTGTATCCTCATATATACCGAGAGCCATGATAGTTGCCTCTGCAGGGGTAATCGAGATACACTTTTCCCTCAGTATCTCGACAAATATAGCAGCAGTCGAGCCTCTATCCTTTACAACTGTTATTTCAGATTCAATGTCCTGCGGAGTATTTGGGTGGTGGTCGTATACATGGACAGATACCCCCCTTTTTTTAGCTACGCTTTCAAATTGACCTATACGCCCTGCAAGCCTCGTATCTACGATGATAAGCTCGGTTATATCATCAAGTGGAATATTCTTCAGCTTATCAAACTGAAAGGAGTAGTCGGAGGATTTTAGAAAATCCCTTACATTCTTCTCCTGCGACCCGGGAAAAACCATCTTCGCATCGGGATAGAGCTTCTTGGCAGCCAGCATTGACGCAAGGCAGTCAAAATCCGCATTAAAATGTGTTGTTATTACCTTCATGAAATTCATATTAGCCTATTTCGGCAGGTCAGTCAAATGCTGCCGTGCGTAATAAAAAGTTTGGATTAATCAATAAAACATGCTAATCTATGCTCCATAATCTGCCTTATTTTATATTATCGGGATATTTAACATGCTTATAGACAAGTCTCTATCAGAAAGGATGACAAAAAATGCCGACTATTCTCCTGATACTTGGATGGCGACTTTTCTTTTACGCCAACGAGAGGAATGAACCTATCCATGTTCACTGTCGAAAGAGCGATAAGGAATGTAAGTACTGGCTCGATATAGAGGCTTTTGACTTAGAGGAGGCGTATTCCTATAATATGACACCAAGAGACACACGAGAGATAAAGAAGATTATTTTTGAACATTTTGAGTATATTGAACAACAATGGGAGGAATTTCAGCGGAGGAAAGAAATATGAAAAAATATCATGAGGTTCAAGATGTGCATTTTGAAGGCAATGATATTGTTCTTAAAATCGATGGTGAGAAGAAAAGATTCCCTTTGGAAAAAGTTTCCAAAAGACTTCTCTGTGCCAATCCCGATGACCGCCAGACTTACGAGGTGTCACCTTCCGGATATGGTATTCATTGGCCATCGATAGACGAGGACATCTCCATTGACGGATTGCTTGGGATAATCCATTGTAGAAAAGCTAAAAGCAAAGCTGCGTTTGTCTAACTCACCATACACCGCCGCATTTTCATGCAAAAGTTGTCATTCCCGCGAAACTTGTCCCCGCATGCTTTAAGCGGGGAGCAGAAATCCAGCGGTTTTAATTCTTCTTTTAGAAAAGCAATATTAACCACGAAATACACGAAACACACGAAAGAATTTTATTTAAGGCACAGGTTGAAAGAATCATTCTATAATATTTTCGTGTATTTCGTGTGTTTCGTGGTTAATAATAAATCACCATTTGTGACCTTGTAAAGTATAGAATCAAAGGAGGGGCTTTCTATATCAAATCCTTCTGAGACTCTTTATCGAGGGCAAGAGATAAAGGTTTAAGAAGATTCAAAAACACTTCAAGCCTCTGCCCGCAAAGAGACTCTTTAATGTCTTCTTTGAGCCTTTTAATATCAATTCCCTCAAAGGTCTTTTCTTTTAAGAAGAAT
>JACQEW010000143.1 GCA_016200365.1 Nitrospinota bacterium | reverse complement strand
GGAATGGTCTCAATCTTAAGCTCAGGTGATAGCTCCCTCAAGGCACTTACAAGGTAGATGTATGTGCTGTAAAGAAGCGGATCCCCGATTGTCAGATATGCAACATCTTTACCCTCATTGACCTTTTGGAGTATAATTCTGGCAGAATTCAGATATCTCTCTTTAAGCTCCTCTACATTTTTTGTCATGGGAAATTCAATCTCAAAGAACTCCTTTCCCTGCTTACACCATGCAGGGACAAGCTTTTCATTCAGCACCTTTTCAACTATTTCTCTGGCGAGACTATCCTCCTTCATCTTCGCCTTAGGCGTGAAGATAATGTCTGCATTTTTAATAACTTTAAGCGCCTTCAGGGTTATCAATTCCGGGTCTCCTGGTCCTACGCCTACACCATAAAATTTATTCATCCTCCCTCCTCACTATCATGATACTCAGAGATTCCTCTGGAGAATTATCGAAGTCAGCAAAAGAAATACCCGATATTTTCTCAGTCGGCATGGAGAGGTTTGAGGCAACATAAAATCTGTATTTACCCCCTATGATTGCCCCTATCTGCCTTTTTATAAATTTGAGGTTATGCTCTGGATCAAGAAGGAGTATAAACTTATCATTTTCCTTGAATATCTTACCAATATCCATGCCTTTATCACCATGGATGCTGAAGACCCTGTAATCTTTCCAGCTTTCCTTTAATTGACAGAAGGCATACTGGAAAGAGCTGACCCCGGGGATTACCTCGCAGCTTTCCATACCGAATCTTTCTATTATCCTCTCTCCAAGGCTATGAAACAAGGGGTCTCCAGAAACCAGGAAGACTATCCTTTTATCCCCTTTAAGCCTATCCACATCTTCAATCGCCTTTTGATAATTATTTTCTAAAACTATGGTTTTAGCGCCCCCCTTTCCAGCAAAATCTGCTATCAGACGCCTTGACCCTACAATTAAATCCGCCTCTTTAATGACCTTCTTCCCCCTCAATGTTATAAGGTCTTTAGTCCCGGGTCCACAGCCAATTATAAATATCTTTTTATCCATGTATGAAATTATAAAACCTTTTCACCACAAAGACACAAAGAGCACAAAGGAAATAAAACAAAAAGATTAAGGAGAAATGGAGAAAGAATAAGTCAGTCTAAAAGTCTAAAAGTGAAAATAATCTTAGACTCTTTTTTCTCCCTTTCTTCTTTCTTTTCTTTGTGTCCTCTGTGTCTTTGTGGTGAAATCATGTTTTTGTCCATTTCAACCCTGACTTTGAAGCGCCAATTAATTTTTTATCCATATTGAAAAGGAGTATGGGAATAGGGGATTCTGTCTTTAAAAATTCCTCAACCCTTTCTTCTATAGCCTCCGCAATGTCATTTAACAACTCCCCCTTTTGATGCTGCTGAAGGATGGCTGTTATCCCCTCCACGGTAGGAGATTCCTTCATCTCTTCTATAAGCTCATCACTAACCTTGCCTTTTAGAAATTGAATAACATAATCGTTAGCCTGAGGAGATCTGGAGTAGTGTGTCTGAAAATATCCACCCATAACCTTTGCCAGTTTACCGGGATGCCCTGATAGGATAAACTTAAAACCCATCCTGCATGCATGTTTTAAAGTAAAACCCAGAAAATCGCCTGACTGGACAATCTGCTCCTTACGAATATTATCTCCAAAGTAGTCAAGCATCGCATCCTCGCTGATATTTCCGGGTGTAATAACAATCTCCTCTATCCCATTTTTCTGGCAGAAGCTCAGGTGTTGCAAAATGGTCTCTTTGAATGAGACAGAAGATTTTGAGCTCATGATGCCTGTGGTTCCCAAAATAGATATTCCGCCAATAATGCCGAGTCTCTGATTATAGGTTGAGGCAGCAGCCTCCTCCCCTTTTGGTGCAGATATAACTACATTTACTCCTTGAGAGGTCAACTCCCTCAGAGAGTAATGTATCATCCTTCTGGGAACAGGGTTGATAGCTGCCTCTCCAACAGGGAGTTGAAGCCCCTTTTTAGTTACACGTCCTATGCCTACACCTCCATCAATAACAATCTGATTGTCTTCCCTTAAGGATATATTGGCAAAAATCTCAAGGTTGTGAGTGGCATCCATCTTTTCAACAGACCTTTTAACCACACCACATCTCACGCCATCACTGAATTTTTCGATGCAGTTTATAGAAATTAATGCCTTTTCACCCTTTGGGAGAATCACCTCTATCTCCTTTATCTCCTTCCCGTTCAGCAATATATAAAGCGCTGCCTTAGCCGCAGCAGTGGCATATGTCCCTGTGGTGTAAGCAAATTCCTTACCCATAAAATTCATATGGAACACGGATAACACGGATGACACAAATTTTCACAGATACCCCCCCTCTATTCCCCCCTTATTTTAAGGGGGGAATAGAGGGGGGGTAAAAATCTGTGTAAATCCGCTAAATCCGTGTCATCTGTGTTCTGTCATGTGGTGCCTTTTTTAGTCTGTGCCTGTCTGTGGCTAATTGTTTTGATAAAAGGTTCAGTGGCATGGAATACCGATAGCATGTCTGAACTCATGGAATGTATCGTGAGCCCACGGCATGACAGAATCCATACCACCATAAACGATAACCCCCATTGCAAAGGCTACTGTCATAACAAGCAAAGTTAGATAGAGAGTATCTACTAAACTCTCCTCTTTTCTAATACTCTGATCCATTTTTTACACCCCCTTTCCTTTTTAAAATTCAGCCACAGAGTTCACAGAGAACACAGAGAAAAACAATAAGGAGAAATGGGGAAAGGGGAAATATTTTCACCACAAAGATACAAAGGTCACAAAGGAAATAAAAAAAGATTATAAAGATTATAAAATTGAAAGATTAAATCTTTTAATCTGCAATTCTTTATCTTTGTGTTCTTTGTACCTTTGTGGTGAATTCTTATTTTTTCCCCCATCTCTCCATCTTCTCCCTTTCTCCTTAATCTTTTTTGTCTTTCTCTGTGCCCTCTGTGGTTAAT
>JACQEW010000142.1 GCA_016200365.1 Nitrospinota bacterium | reverse complement strand
TGGCAACGAGAACGGCTCAGGAAGATTTGGAGTATGTTCTGCATATCGGACATGGAGAGTTTCCACGATTTGTTTTTGCGCCGGGTAATGTGGAGGAGACTTTTTATACTGCAATTCATGCCTTCAACCTGTCTGAAAAATATCAGGTTCCAGTCTTTATCTTAATTGACCAGTATCTTGCCGATACATACATGACATTGAAAGAGCTTGATCTGAATAAAGTAAAGGCTGTCAGCTATCAGCCGTCAGCTTTCAGCAATGAATATAAGAGGTATCAGATTACAAAAAATGGCGTATCTCCAAGGGCTTATCCGGGACAGGGGGATTTCACATTCATAGCAGACAGCCATGAGCATACAGAGAATGGACATATAACAGAAGATAAAGATGTTAGAAATAAAATGGTAGAAAAGAGATTCAGGAAATTGAAGGGTATGCAGAAAGAGTTTGGGAAACCAACCTATTACGGTGATAAGCTTGTCCCTTCAATCATTAAGAAGGGGAAGGGAAAGGCAAAAACTATAATCTTAACATGGGGGTCAAATTATGGAGTTGTCAGAGAAACGGTGGACTATTTACGAAAACAAAAACGCCCTGCTGCAATGCTGCACTTTAACCGCATCTATCCGTTTCCGAGAAAAGAGGCTGAGTTGGCACTCAAAGATGCAAAGGAGATAATTGCTGTTGAAAATAATTATCAGGGACAGTTCTGCAATCTATTGAAAGCAGAGATAGGGATTGAAGTGGATAGAAAAATCTTAAAATACGATGGCAGACCTTTTACGGTGGATTATCTATTAAAAAGACTGAGATAATAATATTGAAAATTAAGTGCTTAATGGAGGGGATTTATGACAACTACATTTATAAAAGATGATATTATCGCTCAGGTTGATAAACTTCCTTATGACCTTCAACTTCGTGTTCTTGATTTTGCAAAGACTATAATGCCAAAAGGTGTAAAGGGTAAAAGCCTCTTGCGGTTTGAAAGAGCTATTCCATCTGATGATTTGGAGCTAATGTCCAAAGCTATAGAGGAAGATTGTGAAAGGGTAGATGCCAGTGAATGGTAGATTTCTTTTGCTTTATGAAAACTTAAAAGTTGAATTATGGTAGAACAACTTGACTATAAGAAGAATATAAATCCATTTCATTACGAGGGTGAGATTTCGTGGTGTCCAGGGTGCGGGGATTTTCAGATACTAAAGTCCGTAGAAAAGGCTCTGACCTCCTTAAATAAAAACCCGTCAGAGGTTGTAGTAGTTTCAGGCATTGGCCAGGCAGCAAAACTCCCTCATTATATTAAGGCGAATGGATTTAACGGACTGCACGGAAGGGCTCTCCCCCCTGCCTTCGGTATTAAGGCATTCAACAAGAATCTGACAGTTTTGGTAGCAACAGGGGATGGAGATTGTTACGGCGAAGGCGGAAACCACCTGATTAACGCCATACGGAGAAACATTGATATTACCGTGATTGTCCATAATAATCAGGTTTATGGGCTGACCAAAGGACAGGCATCACCAACCTCTGAAATTGGAATGGTTACAAAGACCCAGCCCTTTGGTGTTATGTCGCTTCCCTTTAACCCCATTGCCTTTGCTATTGCTATGGATACACCCTTTGTAGCCCGCAGTTATTCAAAGGAGATAGATTTTACAGCCGATTTGATAAAACAGGGTATCGAGACCAAAGGCTTTGCATTGATTGATATATTGCAGCCCTGTGTTTCTTTCAACAAAATTAATACATATCAATGGTATTCCCAGAGAGTCTATAAACTGGAAGGGGATTATGACCCTGTAAACAGGGTTAAGGCATTTGAAAAATCTCTGGAGTGGGGAGATAGGATACCAATCGGCATTTTGTATCGCTCACAGAGGACAACTTACAATGAAACTTTAGATAAGCTTGGCATCATGCCGCATGTTAATGCACAGCCTGATTTGTCAAAGATTGAATCCCTATTAAGCGAGTTCTGACAGCCTTTCATTATATATTGATGAAGGGAATATATATCGCAGTATCCGCATGTATTTTATTGTGTTATTTATACATTGTCAAAAGTTTTTCCTTCACAATGCCATCTATTTAAAATAAATATCCTTTAGCGATGCCATGTCTTCATCGGGGTAAAGGACAAATCCTTCTACATTTTTCTTCATAATTGCTACATTTACAGAATGCCAGAGGCTGATGTAAGGTATGTCCTCTGATATTATCTTTTGAACGCTGCTGTATATCTCCTTTCTTTTCTCCTGAGATAGAGTTATCCTGCCATGCTCAAGGAGGGCGTCTACTTGAGGATTTGAATACCTTACCCTGTTTGCACCATCAGGAGGGAAGCTTGAGGAATGAAACATATAATGGAATATATCAGGATCGGATATGCCAACCCATGTAAGCGAAAAAATCTGAAAGTTTCCTGATTTTATATCTGAAAAGAATGTCCCCCATTCATAAGTCCTTATATCCATTTCAATACCTACTTTTCTCAATTGCTCCTGAAATACCTCTGCAATCCGCTTTCTAATCTCATTTTGAGATGTCTTAAAGATAAGCTTAAATCTTATTCCCCCTCTCCCCTTTGGGGAGAGGGTTGGGGTGAGGGAGGGATATCCTGCCTCGTCTAACAATTTTTTTGAAAGCTCAGGATTGTAGTCATAATTTTTTAAATCAGGCTCATAAGCCCAATTATATTCTGTCAGTATCCCATCGGTCTTTTTAGCCAACCCCTTTAATATGTATTTGCAGATTCCATCCCTGTCAATTGCATGGGCAATTGCCTGCCTGACCTTTAGGTTTTTCAAAATAGGGTCGTTCAAATTAAACCCCATATAAGAGTAATTCGTCCCTGTATTTTTTATGACCTTCAATTCTCTTTTTTCCTCAAACCTCGGCAGTATATCAGGGGTTATTGGAGACATAAGGAGGTGAATATTTCCCTTTTCAAGCTCAAGCACCCGTATCGTCTCATCAGGGATTATCCGGTAAATTACACCGTCAATAGCCGGTCTGCCTTCAAAATAGTCATTATTTGCGGTGAGCATTACCCTCTCATCCTGTTTCCATTCTCTTAATATGAATGGACCCGTCCCGATTGGGTGGCTGCTGAAATCTTTTCCCTTCTCTCTGGCGGCATGCTCGGGGACAATTCCTAATATCATGTTATCAAGAAATGGTGCAAAGGGCTCTTTAAGGATAAAGATTACAGTATAATCATCAGATACCTTTATCTCCTTTATTCTGTCATATCCCCCTTTTTTGGGAGATTTATTGATGGGGTCAAGTATAAATTCATAAGTATATTTTACATCCTTAGATGTTATTTCTCTTCCATCATGAAACTTTATTCCTTTTTTCAGGCGGAATATATAAGTAAAATCATCCCTCATCTCCCAATCATTTGCAAGGTCGGGGATAAGCCTCATATTTTCATCCCGCTTCAGAAGTCCGTTAAATACGAGACGGGTTACCTTTGCCGATACTGCATCTGTGGAAAATCGCGGGTCGAGATTGGTCGGGTTAGACTCGATTGCCACAGCGAGGGTATTGTTATTTTGAGGCTCTTTGGGTGAACAGGAAGATATAAAGAAAAATAACAGAAGTAAAGTTAATAGAGCAGATATTTTATACAATGTCTGAAGGATGAGATTTTACCTTTTTTATGTCATTTAAGCCGATGATGGGACTTGAACCCATGACCTGCTGATTACGAATCAGCTGCTCTGCCGCTGAGCTACATCGGCAAAATACAGAAAATCAATAAGTTATAAACATACAGAGAATTAAATAACCTCTACTGTCCTAAAATCGTGATAATTTCGAGATAATTCTACCCTGAAACCGCTTCATTTGCAACCTCATTTTTAACCTGATTTTCCCTAAAATGATCAAGCGCTCTAACAACGTGACGGAGTGAATCCGGACAATGATGTGCATATCTCATTGTGGTTCATCTTTTCGTTTCTGATAGTAGTCTGATATAACTTTTGGAGTTATATCAGCAAGATTCATTCCTGAAAAGTAAGAGTTAAAATGCTTGAGGGAAAAAGAGTAACTCATTTGCGTTTTTAACTCCCTCTGGTGATGAGAGATATTTTGACTTTCATAATTGCCCTTTAAATACCTTTTTTCACACCAGGACATATTCAGGTATGTCCTATTTTGCATAAAATTTGTGCAATAGCAATGCTTGAATTGTGCTATAATCCAGCAAGGTATTTTCAAGCCTTGTTGGGTCCCAAGGGAAGTATTAATACTTCAGGAAAGGAGGACAATTTTTATGGGACTTTACAGGCGACAAGATTCACCGGTATGGTGGATGATTTTTGTGTTAATAAAAGGCAGTATAAGATAAGCACAGGGATGGAAGATAGAAAGATGGCTGAGGCTATCATGGGCAAGATTAAGACACAGGTGATAGAGGGTAAATGGTTTGAAGTTGATGAGGCAAAGCAACATACCTTCGATGAGCTTATGGAGAAGTTTATGAGGGAATACGCACCATTACGGGAAGTTACGACACAGATAAGATATAATTCATCATCAGGGTAAAAATGAGGTTGCAAATGAGGCAGTTTCAGGGTAGAATTATCCCAAAATTATCCCGATTTTAGAACGGTAATGATTACTAAAACAGGGGTATTTAAGTTAATCTATTGTTTTTATTAAGGTTGGGCGAATAGCTCAGTTGGTAGAGCACTGCCCTTACAAGGCAGGGGTCACAGGTTCGAGCCCTGTTTCGCCCACCAATACAAGAGGCAAGATGCAAGAGGCAAGAGAAAAGAAGCAAGAGAAAAGAAGCAAGAGGCAAGAAACAAGAGACAAGATTTCTTTCTTGCATCTTGTCTCTTGTATCTTGCTTCTGATTTTCAGCGGTTGTTCTTTGAAAGAGGCAAAAACGGATTTTGAGATATTAAACGAGGGGCAGAAAAATTTCGCAAACAGGAAGTTCGATAAGTCCGAAGAGTTGTTTAGAAAGCTGCTGGATGAGCATCCTGACAGCAAATTAAGGATATACGCAATGATGGGGCTTGCGGATTCGCTTTACAGGGACGATAAATTTCAGGAGGCATCATATCAATACAGGGAGTTTTATGATCTCTACCCTGTTCACAGCGATGCTTTAAAGGCTCGTTTCTATAAAGGCATGTCTGAATTTAACGAAAGGCAGCCGGCAGACAGGGACCAGACTTTTACAAAGAATGCCCTTGAGGAGCTCAAGAAGATTGTATCGAATCCTGATTATGCCAACAGCCCCTTTTATGAAGAATCGAAAAACAAGACAGGGGAGTGCAGAAAACTATTGGCTGAAAATGTATTTTTTATAGGGAAGTTTTATTTCAGGACAGCCTCCTATCAATCCGTTATAAATCGTATGCACGACCTGCTGGGCGAATATCCCGGAGAGCCTTATGAGGATGAGGCTATGTTTTATCTCGCCGAATCGTATTATAAAGAAGACAGCCTGAAAAAGGCGATGGTTGAATTTCAGAGATTGATAGAAAAATATCCGGGCAGCGTATATACGGTTACGGCAAAAGACAGAATTGCCGATATAGAAAAAATGCAAATATCAAATAAAAATTAAAATATAAAAGGAACCAACACAGATTAGAAAAAAATTGAAAGTATTTATCTGTGTAAATCTGTGTTCACCCTGTTAGATATTTGCTGTTGAATGTGGATAATTCCATTGAATATCTATTATCTAACAGGGTTCATCTGTGGTTTCACTATTTTTTGCTTTTTTGGGTGTGGCTATTCTATGCTGTGAAAATCTATGGCTAAATTTTATTATGACATCCTATAGAAAATATAATCAATATGATTTTAATCTATTGGGTGCTTATCTGAGGGATATAGGCGATATCAAGCCCCTGAGCAGAAAAGAAGAGAAGATGCTCGCAGATAAAGGGGACCTGAAATCCTTGAATGAGCTGGTTAGAAGAAATCTGAAATATGTAGTTACTGTTGCAAACAGATATAAGGGATGCGGACTCTCTCTTCCTGATTTGATAATGGAGGGGAATATAGGCTTGATACAGGCTGCAAAGAGATTCGACCCGCTGAAGGGTGTAAAGTTTATTACTTATGCTATATGGTGGATAAGGCAGGCGATAATGCATGCACTGGCTGAGCAGTCGGGGAGCGTCAGGCTTCCGCTTAAACAAGCAGGGATGTTGCACAGAATCTCCGAGAAATACAGGGAGTTTTTTCAGGTTTATGAGCGGGAGCCGACAATAGAAGATATAGCAAAGGAATTGCAAATTTCTCTCAAAGAGGTGGAGGCGATAATGAGGGTATACAGGTCTCATCTGTCCCTCGATGAACATTTGAAGATGGACGACGATACCAGTTATCTTGATATGCTAGAGGCATCAACCGACCACAGCTTAGAGGAAGACATCATATACTCTGCATTGAAAAAGGAGGTAGACGATCTCCTGAGCGATCTTACCGTCAGAGAAAAAAAGGTGTTGGAAAAGAGGTATGGATTAAACGGCGAGCCGATGACCCTGGATGAGATAGGAAAGAAGGTGGGGCTGTCCAGAGAGAGGATAAGACAGATAGAGAAAAAGGCGAAGCTCAAATTAGCCTCCAAGGCAAAAAAGATGGCTTTAAAGGATTACTTGAACTAACATATTGACTATTGAAGATTAACGATTTACTATTGAAAAACATTAAATTCAATCTTCAATCGATTTTTATGGCACAATTAATATTTGCAATACTGATTACTTTTGTATTGGGTCTCACAGAGAGGTGCTATGCCGATCTGTATATGTATGTAGATGAGAAGGGGTCTATCTTTTTTACCGATGCCCCGACGCATGGAGGCTATGTTAAGATAAAGGAGACGCCAAAGACAGAAGACAGAAGTCAAAAGTCAGAGGTGTCGGATATTAAACCTACAACTGATAAAACACGGTTGAGTAAAGATATATTGTATAAGAATATCCAGTATACGGCGAAGAGGCATAATGTTGACCCTGACCTTATCTGGGCGGTAATAAGGACCGAATCAAATTTTAATTCAGCGGCAGTATCTCCGAAAGGCGCAAAAGGTCTGATGCAGCTTATGCCTGCTACTGCAAGGGCCTATGATATAAGAGACCCTTTTAATCCCCATCAAAATGTCGAAGGCGGGACGAGATATTTGAGGTATTTGCTCTCGATGTTTAACGGAGATTTGACCCTGTCGTTAGCGGCTTACAATGCAGGCGAAAATACGGTTTTGAGTTATGGGAATATACCCCCCTTTTCAGAGACCAGGGATTATGTAAGCAAGGTTTTATCCTTTTACAGGTATTTAAAAGGGTCGAAGTCTGATGGAAAACAATCTTCAGGCGGAAGCCTAATACCTTAGATGACATACCAGATAAAACTACCTATATTTGAAGGTCCGCTCGACCTCCTCCTCCATCTTATAAAGGAGCATGAAGTCAATATATACGACATCCCCATCGCCTTTATAACACAGCAGTACCTTGAGTATATTGATATAATGAAGACTCTTAATCTGGAGATCGCAGGAGAATTTCTGGTTATGGCGGCAACCCTCATTCATATAAAATCAAGGACGCTCCTTCCTAAGCCTGAAATTACTCCGGATACAGGGGAGGAGGGCGAAGACCCAAGGGATGAACTGATAAGGAAACTGCTGGAATATAAAAAATATAAGGAGGCAGCGGCGCTGCTCAGGGAGAAGGAGATGTATCGGAAGAATCTATTTACAAGGAAGATAGAGGAAGGGATTTTAGAGGGCGGCGAGCTTCTGTTAGATGTGAATATATTCGACCTCTTGAGCGCATTCAGAAAAATCGTGAAAAATATAGTCAGTGGCGATACATTCGAGATTTCTGTAGATGAGGTGTCGGTCACTGAAAAAATAAATTCTATTATGGAGATTTTAAGTGTAACGTCTCATATTACATTTGAATCCCTTTTTTCTGATATAAGCAGAAGGATGGAGCTTGTTGCCACATTCCTTGCCCTTTTAGAGCTTATAAGGCTTAAACTGGTTAGAATTCAGCAGACAAAGAGGTTTGGCACAATAAGGATATTCAAGGCAGTAGAGGAGGAAAACCTTACTAATCCGCAGATTACGCAGATTAACGCAGATTAAGAAGAAATTAAAAATCAGAAGTCAAAAACAAGAAGCAAGAGAAAAAATCTTGCCTCTTGCCTCTGACTTCTTGCTTCTTCTTTCATCTATCTGCGTAATCTGTGGATAAATGTATTTATGAGGAAATGAAAAATGGACATGAATACGGCAAAGGCAATAATTGAAAACATACTTTTTATCGCTGACAGGCCCCTTACTCCGGATAAGATAGGCGAGGTATTTAACGGCGGGATGGATAAGCCGACTATAAAAGGGATACTGGAGGACTTGAAGACCGAATATCAGGGCAGGGGGATTCAGTTGTTGGAGATAGCCGAGGGGTATCAGCTTTGCACAAGGACAGAGTATTCCGAGTGGGTGAAGAGATTTTATACGATTGATAAAGGGTCGAAGCTTTCGCAGGCATCTCTGGAGACATTATCCATTATCGCGTATAAGCAGCCGATAACCAGGGTGGAGATAGAGGAGATAAGGGGGGTTGACTCAGGCGGAGTCGTAAAAACCCTTCTAGAAAAGAGCCTCGCGAGAAATATGGGAAGGAAAAAGGTGCCGGGGAGACCCATGATGTACGGAACGACAAGGAAGTTCCTTGAATATTTCGGGCTTAAAAGTCTTGCAGACCTTCCAACACTTACCGAGCTTAAGGAAGATGTGATTCAGGGCGAGTTAAAGCTCCATGAGACGGCTCGACAGGCTCATGATGCAGCGACAGCAGGAGAAGATGGAATGCACGAAGGGGCGGATATTTCTTCTGAGACCGATGAGATAGAGGATGTTGAAAATTATGGCGAACAGGGTGAATCGAATGAAAGCGGAGAAGGTTAGCAAAGAGAGGGAGGGGGTTGCAAGACTCCAGAAGATTATATCTCAGGCAGGGATTGCATCCCGCAGGGATGCGGAGAGATTAATAATCGAAGGAAGGGTGACGATAAATGGCACTGCTGTCAGAGAGTTGGGGTCAAAGGCTAATCCCATAGCGGATGACATAAGGGTTGATGGAAAGAAGGTAGGGCGAGGCTTTAGCCTTGCAAAAATTTATATACTATTAAACAAACCGAGAGGATGTGTTACCACAGTAAGCGATGACAGGGGGAGACCTACAGTAATAGACCTCCTTAGAGATATAAAGACAAAGGTCTATCCTGTCGGCAGGCTCGACTTTAATACCGAAGGCATACTTCTTTTAACCAATGACGGGGATTTTGCCTACCGCCTTGCACACCCTTCTCATAAAATTCCAAAGACTTATGCCGTAAAGGTTACAGGTATACCCACGGAAAAGGAATTGGAGAGGCTTTCCAGAGGAATCTACCTCCCCCCTCCCCTCCTTACAAAGGAGGGGAAAAAGGGGAGGTATAAAACATCGCCTGCGGATGTCTCGATTGGGAGAACAACAGGAAAAAATAGCTGGCTTACAATTACAATACATGAGGGGAAAAAGAGGCAGATCAGGATAATGTGTGAATTTATAGGTCATCCGGTTATAAAACTGAAAAGGATAAATTATGGTTTTCTGGAACTGAAGGGTTTGAAGACAGGTGAATACAGATATTTGAGCAATGGCGAGGTCAAAAGATTAATGGAGACGGCAGGAAGATGAAAAGACAGAGGACAGAGAACAGAGGACAGAAGACAGAAGTCAGAAGTCAGAAGTCAGAAGCAAGAAGACAGAATCTCCTGCCTCATGCCTCTTGCCTCTTGTCTCTTGCCTCCTGCCTCTTGCTTCTTGCATTTTACCTCTTACCTCTTGCCTCTTGCCTCTTACCTCTTACTGCAGTTGAGGCGGCGAAGCCCCGCTTATCCACCGTTATTTTAGAGGGGGAGGCTGAGGTTGCTGATGAAAATTATATATCGGCAAGGGAGACGGCTATAAAGAATGCGATGAGAAAGGCTGTAGAGAATATAGTGGCGGATTCTGTTAATGACCCTGAAATACTGGAGGCAAATAGAGAAAATTTAGAGGAGAGCATATATAAAAATTATGATGACTTTGTCCAGAGTTATAAAGTGCTGGGGGAGACGCAGGATAAGAATGCCTACAGCGTAACCCTCCAGATGAATATTTTTGAGAACAGCATAAAGAAGAGACTTACGGCATTGAATATAAAGTTTTTGAGCAAGGACAGCCATAAGATATTTCTTATAATTGATGAAAGGACAGGCATCTCTGTAGTAGAGGATAATTTTTTAACGCTTTTCTCCATATCCGAAGATGTTGTTTCTAAGAAGCTGACAGAGGCGGGTTTTGAGGTTATAAACAGAAATACTGCCAGGAATAAACTCGATATAAAGGAGCTGAAAAAGGCTTTATCTGGAGACGGGCATATTGCATCCGCTATAGGTAAATCTTTTAATGCGGATATGGTCATCATCGGAAACGCAAATATAAAGACAGAGACAGGCGGGGTGCAGGCAGAGATAAATGCAAAGGTGTTCTCGGTAAAAAAGGAGAAATTGATAGTAGAGAGAAATGAAATTGCATCTGTGCTTACTACCGATAGGCTGCTCGGCATCGCCCAGTCCCTCAGAAACGGCTCGGAAAAAATCTTACCTGTTCTGATAGATTTTATTAAAAAGGAAATGGAAGCAGAAAAACAGACAGCAAATAATTAAC
Source organism: Nitrospinota bacterium (assembly GCA_016200365.1). GTDB lineage: Bacteria > Nitrospinota > Nitrospinia > UBA9942 > UBA9942 > JACQEW01. The sequence continues at coordinate 1,128 of JACQEW010000142.1, read as the reverse complement.
TTACAACTTTCAATTAATGACTTACAACAGATAAACACACAAAGATACTGTTGTTTAAAGTTGTAAGTTATAAGTTGCAGGTTGTTTGTTATAATTATGGTTAATGTTGAATAGCATTTTACAAGAGTTTGAAGAAGGAGTTTGAAGAAGGAAAAGAATTTTTTAATGTCGAAGGTCTCCATAGTGTAGCTTCAAAGGCATTTTTTATAACCCGCCTGCATAAAGCCCTATCTAAGCCTGTCATGATAATTACATCCGGTCAGGATGAGACGGAGAGGCTTTTATCGGAATAGTTTTATTGAGCAAGTGACCGGAACGGAAAATCAAACCGTAAAAATTTCTTTGGAGCGGATAATAAAAATTATTTGTGAACAAAATAAAATAACAGAGAAAGAATTAGCAGGGTCGTCCCGAAACAGAAAGTTATCAGAGTGCAGAGGGATAATTTGCTGGTTGGCGAAAAAAATAAATGTTTCTACATTAAGTAAAATTGGTGTAAGATTTAACCGGGATATAGCTACGCTTAGCCGGATAGTAAATAAGATAGAGAAAAGAATGGGGGAGGACAAAAGTTGTAAGGACAAAATATTGCGGTATTTCAATAATGCAATAACGCAAGCAAGACTGGTGTAGCAAAGACTGACACCAAAACTTAACGAAACTACGGCAATGGTAAGAGTGGTGGTAACTTAAAGATATTTGCGAGAAAAGTCCCTTTTCTCGCATAGGGATAGTTTTTTCTCTTGACACGGTGCCTTTTAATGGGTGACCCCGTTTTTGGATGTCCCTATTTTCCCAGCGTACACCTCTATATAAATTGGCTATACTCTTTAGACAGCGTTCGTCTAGTAATTCCCAAATGATATGCTAAAACGTCGTGTAAATCAAATCCGTGTTTTTTACAATAGTAAACGATGCTGTGTTTTTCTTTAATGGAGGGTGACCTTTCATCTCCTAATAAGTCAAGGGCACTTCCAGAAACTCCCCTAATAATAATGAGTAAACCCCCAGCTCTGCTGGGGGACTAGTAAAGTTTGACATTTACTGGAATATATGAAAGCCTCCAATACTGTGAACCGCTCAAAGTTCGCAGGAAAGGAGGCTTTCAATGAAAGATAAACAAAGTTT
>JACQEW010000025.1 GCA_016200365.1 Nitrospinota bacterium | reverse complement strand
CCTTACGATTTGCTTGGCAATATATCAAATCGTATAATTAATGAGGTGAAGGGAGTGAACAGGGTTGTCTATGACATAAGCTCAAAACCACCGAGCACAATAGAATGGGAGTAAAGAATTTACAATTTATGATTTACAATTTACAATTTTTAAATCTAAAATCGTAAATTGTAAATTGTAAATTCAATTTTTGGGGGGATTTATGACAAAGAGTAAATATGGCAACAGGTATCAGTGTTTTAAATGCGGGTGCAAGTTTTATGATCTTAATAAACCTAAGTCAATATGCCCGAAATGCGGGGCAGATCAGGCAGAAGCTCCCCGTCATGAAAAGCCGTCTCATGGAGCGGCACATAGAGCTGCTATAATACCTCCGGTGGAAGAATTATTAGAGGAGGCTATTCCAGTAGCTGAAGGGGAAGAGGAGCTTATACTGGACGAGGGAGAGGTTCCGTTAGAGATTGAGGAAGAAGAAGAGTTTTAAAAGCGTATAGCGTTTAGCGTTTAGGGATTAGTTTTTTTTACTAATCGCTAACCGCTAACCGCTATACGCTATACGCTTATTTATGCAGCATTCCGACTTTGTCCACCTACATCTTCATACCCAGTATAGCCTGTTAGACGGCGCTATTCGTCTTGAGCCTCTCTTCAAAAAGGCGGGCGAATACAAAATGCCGTCCCTGGCTATAACCGACCATGGCAATATGTTTGGCGCGGTTGATTTTTACCAGACTGCGAAGAAATACGGCATCAAGCCTATTATCGGCTGTGAGGTCTATGTTGCACCGACAAGCAGATTGGAAAAATCATCGCAGGAAGGAATATCGGACAGCTCCTACCACCTAATCCTCCTTGCAAAAAACATCACGGGATATAAAAATCTGGTATCTCTGGTAAGCGCAGGTTATCTGGAAGGATTTTATTACAGACCCCGTATAGACAAGGAGCTTCTTTCAAAGCATACCGAAGGTCTTATTGCCTTGAGCAGCTGCATGAAGGGGGAGATACAAAGACTCCTCCATAAAGGGCAGAAGGACAATGCCTATAAGGCAGCCTCATTTTATAAAGATATAATGGGGGAGCGAAGGTTTTACCTTGAGATTCAGGACCAGAACATACCTGACCAGAAAGATATAAACAGGGATATGTTAGATATGGCAAAGAAGCTATCCATCCCGCTGGCAGCTACAAATGACTGCCATTATATGGATGAAAAAGACGCCGAAGCCCATGAGGTTCTTCTCTGCATACAGACAGGCAAGACAACCGACGACCCCAAGAGGATGAGGTTTACGACAAATCAGTTTTATTTTAAATCTCCTCAGGAAATGAAGCTCCTCTTTAAAGAAGCGCCGGAGGCTATTTCAAATACCGTGGAGATAGCAGAGAGATGCAATCTGGACATGAGATTCGACCAGATTCACCTGCCTCACTATGATGTCCCTTCCGATACCACTCTGGACGGCTACCTCCGCGATATGGCAATTCATGGATTGGAGAAGAGGCTTAAAAAAAGTGAAGAGTTAGGAGTTAAGAGTGAAGAGTTAAGAAAGGTATATTTTGATAGGCTTGAGAGTGAGCTTAAAATGATAAAGGCTATGGGATACTCAGGGTATTTCCTTATTGTGTGGGACTTTATAGATTATGCACGGAGAAAGGGGATCCCCGTGGGACCCGGAAGGGGGTCTGCAGCAGGTAGCCTGGTCGCTTATGCCTTACGGATTACGGACCTCGACCCGATAAAATACGGTCTGCTCTTCGAGAGGTTTTTAAACCCCGAGAGAATAAGCATGCCTGATATAGATATAGACTTCTGCATGGAGCGGAGAGACGAGGTGATTGACTATGTAACGGAAAAATATGGAAATGTCGCCCAGATAATAACCTTTGGAAGCATGAATGCAAAGGCGGTTATAAGAGATGTAGGGAGGGCGATGGCAATGCCATACAGCGAAGCGGACAGGATTGCCAAATTGATTCCAAACCGGCTCAATATTACACTGGACGATGCAATAAAAGAGGAGCCGAGATTTAAAGAGATGGAAAAAAAAGATGAGAGGGTTAAGAGACTCCTCGATATAGCCAGAATATTAGAAGGGCTCCCCAGACATGCCTCTACCCATGCGGCAGGCGTTGTCATATCGCCTGCCCCGCTTACGGAATTCATGCCTCTTTATAAGGCGAACAAAGGTGAGATAACGACCCAGTATCCGATGGAGGATATTGAAAAGCTCGGATTGTTAAAGATGGATTTCCTCGGTTTAAGAACCCTTACCGTTATAAGGAAGACAGAGGAGCTTATCAGGAAGAGATATGAAAGCGGTTTCAGCATAGAGAATATACCATTGAATGATAAAGATACATACAAATTGTTGAGCGATGCGCGAACCTTTGGCGTGTTTCAGCTTGAAAGCTCAGGGTTGAGAGATATATTAAGGAAATTAAAACCTGAGGTTTTTGAAGATGTTATAGCACTGGTGGCATTGTATCGTCCTGGTCCCCTCGGCAGCGGGATGGTGGATGATTTCATTAAAAGAAAACACGGAACAGTTCCTATAAAGAATATAGTTCCGCAGCTTGACGATATTTTAAAAGAGACTTATGGAGTAATACTATATCAGGAACAGGTTATGAGAATAGCAGGAGTTCTCGGCGGTTTCAGCATGGGGGCTGCGGATACACTGAGAAGGGCGATGGGTAAGAAGAAGCCGGAGGAGATGGCGCAGCAGAGGGAGAAGTTTGTAAAAGGTGCCGTAGCCAACGGGATACCACAGGATAAAGCGGACAAGATATTTGACCTGATGGAGCATTTTGCAGGCTATGGGTTTAATAAATCGCACAGCGCTGCTTATGCCCTTGTCGCTTATCAGACCGCCTATCTTAAATCTCACTACCCGCTGGAGTTTATGTCATCCCTGCTTTCAAGTGAAATGGGGAATACCGATAAGGTGATACAGTATATAGCCGAGTGCAAGGATATGGGGATTCAGGCGCTTCCACCCGATATTAACGAGAGTTTTAGCGATTTTACAGTGGTCTACGAGGGAGAAAATCCCCCCTCCCCCCCCTTTAAACCACCTCCCCTTTCCCCTCCTTCAGAAGGAGGGGAAAAAGGGGAGGTTAAAGGGGGGAAGGGGGGGATTAGGTTTGGTCTTGCGGCTGTGAAAAATGTAGGTGGAAGTGCAGTAGAAGCGATATTGAAGGTAAGAGAAATAAAGGGCAGTTTTAATTCCCTGATGGATTTCTGCGAGAGTGTTGATTTGAGGGCTGTAAACAGGAAGGTAATAGAGAGTCTTATAAAGTGTGGTGCCTTTGATGGAGTGGCTTTGGGGGACGGAGTGCGTTCGGTGAACGCACCCTACATTTTTGCTGATGTAGGGATCGTTCCCAGAACGAGCCATCGGGCAAAGATGATAAATAATCTCGATGCGATTATAAACAACGCCCAGACCGTTCAGAGGGATAGGGAAAAAGGACAATATAATATGTTTGATAATTTTCTTTTAAATGAATCATTGCTCCCTGCTCGAAACATGCAGGGACATGCTTCAGCCTCTCAAACTGTGGAGTGGACGGAAAAAGAGCTTCTTTCCTATGAAAAAGAATCGCTTGGCTTTTACATATCGGGTCATCCCCTCTCAAGATTTGAAAAGGAGATAAGACATTTTACCAATGTAAATACCCAGACTCTTCAAGACATAAAAAACGAGAGGGAGATAAGCATTGCAGGTGTTATAAGCAAATACAGGACACAGGTTACAAAAAAGGGCGATACAATGGCATTTGCTACCATCGAAGACCTGCACGGCTCTACGGAGATGATAGTATTTCCCGATGTCTATAAAACGGCGATAAGCCTGATTGAAGGGGAGGAGCCTGTCCTGATTAAAGGGAATATAAGCGCGGAAGATGACTCGACCAAAATAATTGCACGGGAGATTTTTCCCCTCTCGAATATACGGGAGAGGCTGGCTTCAAAGGTTCATATAAATCTCCAGGCCGTAGGGTTGGAAAAAGATACGCTAATTCGCTTGAAGGAGATTTTATCGGCAAGTAAAGGGAAGAATAACCTTTTTCTGCACCTCTTTTTCCCTGATAAGAGCCAGATAAACATCGGAGTTGATAAAACCTTTCAGGTTACTCCGGACGATTCAATGATTAAAGAGATTGAAAGCCTTTTCGGAGACGATGTGGTATACTTTGAATAGCGTATAGCGGTTAGGGATTAGCGATTAAAGGAAGCGTATAGCGTTTAGCGTTTAGTAACTAACCCCTAATCGCTATCCGCTATCTGCGAGTGTGACGCAAATCACACCAAATTTGTGAACAAAAAACACAAAAAAGTCTTGACAGGATATTTTATCGTGGTATATTTTCCCCATGATAACCCCACTATCCCCTCTCCCCTTTGGGGAGAGGGTTAGGGTGAGGGGAAACATTTAGGAGGGCTAATTTATGACAAAACAATATTCTCTGCATCCTGCTCCTGCCGAAGAACTTGTCCCTGAATGCTTGCCCTTGAATGGTTCTATCGAGGGTTTTAATCAGGGAATGGCACGGTATTTGCCAGTCAGTCTTAACCACCCCTAAAAAATCTTTTTCATTCTTGCATCTTGCATCTTGCATCTTACTTCTTGCCTCTTTATTCTCCTGCAGCTCCACAAACGAGATAAGAAAACCTCCGTCATTAAAGGTAGCAGAACTAACCCTCACAAAAGGCATAGACAAAGGATTGATTGCCAATCCCATAAACCCAACCGCAGCATTTATCACACAGGACACAGAAACAGTAGCACACCCTAAAATCGAGAACATGCACGGAAGCCACACCATAAGATGGGATTGGCATGGAACCGATGGGAAGGTTAATTACACATCAGGCGATTATCAAGTCCATGTATCAAAGGATAAATTCCATAAACAATTTACAGCTTGGCACAGCCTTCCAATAAAAGGAGAAAAGGCATCGAACAATGCCGGAGAATGGCAGGTAAAGGTCTATTTTGACGGAGAACTCCACACAACAAAGGGCTTTAACATAGAATATGCGGACATTGACATAGAAAAGCTCCCCCAGACCGCACAAGTATACCCGAATAGATGGGGACTTATCATAGGAATAGAAACCTATGCCAATCTCCCCTCCGTTGACTATGCAAAAAAGGATGCCCTCATTGTCCGGGATTACTTTACAAAAGTATTGGGAATACCCCAGGAGAACCTCATATACTTAGCCGATGAAAAGGCAACCAAATCCGCAATAGCAGGCAACATAAAAGAACATCTCCCAAAGAACCTTGAAAAAGACTCAACCCTATACATCTACTTTGCAGGACACGGCGCACCTGATATAGACAAAGGAGATGCCTACCTGATTCCCTATGACGGAGACATGAAATATATCACCCAGAGCGGATACAAGCTCAAAGACTTCTATCAGGACATATCGAGCCGAAAAATGCGTGAAGGTAGCCGCACCCTTTACGGGTGCGTTACTTACCGATAATTTATTCGCATTTTAAGTGCATTCAATCGCAGGCTAAAGCCTGCGGCTACCAGGGTTTTTAAAATTCACGCATTATTTGGGATAAAGTCATATCCCTCACAGCATCGAAGGGTAGTCAGATAAGCAATTCCTACAAAGAGATGGAACATGGACTCTTCACCTATTACCTCTTGAGCGGATTAAGAGGTCTCGCAGACACAAACAATGACGGCTGGATAGGAGTTGGAGAGCTATAAGCTCAAGTAAACCAGAAGGCGAGGAGAAAAGGCTCAGAACAGACCCCCTCCCTCAATGCAATAAGAGATGTGGAGAACTTTAAGATAAGCAGAGTTGTGAAATGAATTAAGGGGTAAGGGGTAAGATGGGGGAAAAAATAAGAATTCACCACAAAGGCACAAAGAACACAAAGTTTTTAATGGTTTTAAAGAAGAAAAATTCCTTTGTGCCCTTTGTGTCTTTGTGGTTAAAACATTCCTTTTTACTCATAACATTTTTTCTCACAATCCTATCTTCTGCCTTTGCAGATGACTGGGTTGTCGTTGAAGGAAACTCCTCCATGGAAAACATCACAAAAGAAGATGCAAGGAGGCTTGCCATAGAAGACGCAGAGCGTAACGCAGTAGAGCAGGTCGCAGGAGTAACAGTATCCGCAGACACACTCGTAAGCAACTTTACCGTATCATCGGATGTAATAAGCGCCATACCCTATGGAAAAGTCATCGAGAGAGAGATACTCACAGAAGACATACAAGTAACAAAAGATGAAACAAAGGCACGACCATCCTCCATCTACCATGTCCAAATGAAAGTAAAAGTAGCAAAAGAAAAAGGGAATATAGACCCATACTTCAAGCTTGAAGCGTCATTAGACAGGACAGTATACAAAGACGGAGAAGAAATGCAGCTCAAAATCAAGCCTGCCAGAGACTGCTACATTACCATATTCAACATCCTTGAAGACGACAGCGTCTTAACACTAATACCAAATCGCCACATAAGAGACACCTTTATAAAAGCTGACGAATACCTCATATTCCCTGACGAAGGAATAAAAAAAATGGGAATAAACCTCAAAGTTCATACACCTGACGGAAAAAACATAACAAAAGAGAAAATATACATCCTCTGCTTCAAACAGCCTGTTGAGTTCGGCAGTAAGTTTGAAGAGGGGCTCTTTGGCATATACAAAGGAGCGACTGCATTCATAAAAGAACTAAAGAGGGAGGTTGTAGACATACCTCTCTCAGAAAGGGCAGAGAAATACCTGCCCTATGAGATACGGAAAGAATAATGAGCAATGAGCAATGAGAAATGAGAAAGTAGCAACAGGTCTTTAGACCTGTTATTGCTCTCTCATGCTGGTTCAGGCTTGTAGCCTGAACCTAATATTTTGGTTCAATCTACAAGATTGAACCAGCAAGAGAGGTAGAAATATAACATCTTATAACCTTGAAATATGGAAGACAGATATTATATGGGGAAATCAAATCTGGAATAAAAATACAACTTCCACAACCGCCTCCTTTAATGGTATTTTAAGTGATGGGACAAAAATTACACCTGGAACTTATAAGTGGAGATGGTGGTGCATCTTTGGAAGCTGGGAGGCTGATTGGAATGGAAATTCTGGTCCTAAAACCTTAACAATTAAATAGAGGTATAGCAGTTTAAACCTTTCATTGACAATTTTCTCTGCTGGTTCATCCCGCACCACTTAAATTAGATTGCTTTGGGGCTACGCCCCTCGCAATGACACTTTTGTTTTGTGTGTCATTGCGAGCGAAGCGAAGCAATCTCAAACATTGAAATTCCTGTACATTGAATTAGCTGTCAGAAATATCATCAGACACTATATTTGTAAGTGGTGCGGGATAAACCAAAACCCCACAACCCCCTTACTCCCCCTTTAATAAGGGGGACTGTAAATAAATTTACAAAATAAATTCAGCCCCACCTTTCACATCAAACCTGTGAAGGGAGGCAAGTCTTGAAATATAAGAAACATTCCCACCCCTGATAGCATTCAAGGCTGCGTGGGAATGCAATGCTGGACGCTCTGCGTTTTGTTCCCACCTGCATGTGCGTGGCACGCAGACAGGCGCAGAGCAGGGAAACGAGGGTTATAAAATTTAACAGGTTTGAAGACCTGTAGCTCGTTAATGAACTAATAGGGTTTGAGAATTTCTATATCCTTCATCGGAAAATATTTTACATTTCTTGTAATGAGTCTCAATTTCATTTCTCTGGCGGTAGCGGCAATTAGCGAATCGCCTATGTTCAAGGTATGACTTTTGCTAAATTTTTGCAAGTATTCACCTGCCTTGTCCGCAATCATTACATTTACATCCACAGGTGTCAACATCTTGAAGAGGCTTTTTACAATATCTTCTTCGCCTTTCCTTATTCCAGCATAAATCTCAACCCTGCTGATTACGGAAATAAAGAGAAGTGAATTATTTTCAATCTCTGTTTGAAGGAAACGAAGGGCATTCTTCTCTTTTCTCAAATGGTCAATAAGTATATCACTGTCTATAAGGAAGGGACTATCCATCAATCTTTAATCCTCTCAAGACGGGATTCCCATTTCTCTCTCATTTCATTTACATATTCTACGCTGTCTTTTATATCCTTCCTGTTAGCCCAGATACCAAAGCTTTTTTTGAGGAGTCTCTTTTTGGATACAGCAGTAGAAACTTTTTCATGTCCGACAAGCATTTCATGAAGAAATTTTTGTTGAGATACGGTTAGGTATTGTATCTTTTCTATTATCTCTGCTAATATATCTTTCCCCATATGTTTTGTATGTTACATGAGAAAATCCCTTCTCAAAAAGTTTAATAATAACCTATCATATCACATAGTCAATTTCAACTGGTTTTGATTTTGCAGTGGGAATTTGTCAATGCGGGGTTTGGGGTCATGGGGCTTGCTTATTTGAGAGAACAGGTTGTCAGGGAGTTAGAGAGGTAGGGGTTAATATCAAATTATTGGAATTGGTAAGCAGGTTTTCATATTTGTTTATCAGGTTGTTATCTTTTTCTTCTATTGGCTTTGTTAAAACCTCAATTAATGTAATAAGCGATGTGTAGGCAATGATATTCCCATGGTTTATATGTGTAAATAACGGCTCGATAGCAGGAATGTAGTCTTCATGTTCTTCGATATAGTAGATAAATGGTGATGTATCTATTGCAATTGAATTTATGTTTTTAAGGACTTTGAGAATTTTCAATCCCATTCCTTCCGTAGTTTATTTACATATTTCTGGGCATCTGTCCTTTTCCATATTTCTTTTCCACACCCTTTAAGCTCGGTAATATTGTGCTTTTTAGGAGCGGCTTCAATGCCTCTTTTGAGAAGTTGCACTACATCTAATATTTTTTTTGATACTGAAGTGGAAGGTTTCTTATTTCTTTAAATATTTCTCTTTCAACTTCTGTAAATTGTTTCACTTTTTGTCCTCCTATAAATTTTTGTTTAGTATACCACAAAAAAGGAATTGATGTGATTTATGTTCGCATGAAAAAATGGACTGTTCTATTTATTTCTTCTGCCGGTTCTTTCCTTGCAGCCTGAACTAAAACACCACAACCCCCTACCCTTGACTATGATTATCAATCATTGTCAAGGGCTAACCCCCTTTGTTAAGGGTGAATTTTTCTTGTTTTACAGAAAGAGGAAAGAAAGAGGAAAGCTCTTGACACTAACGATTTTCATCGTTACAATACAACTATGAAAAAAAATAAAGGATTGGTGTTATCATCTGTATTATTGAGCCTTCTTATAGTTACCTCATCGGTCTTTGCTGTAGAGGTTGCACCTCGTATTTCTGACAGAGAGATTATTGAAAAACTATCTGCACTTGATGCAAAGATTGATAAGGCGTATTCTACACTTGATGCAAAGATTGATAGAGAAATAGCTAATGTTCGTGGCGATATTAAAGAATTAAAGGCAGGGCAGATTGCCCTTCAGCAGCAGATTAATGACCTCAAAGAATCAACTAACAAAAGATTTGATGCAGTAGATAAAAGGTTTGATGATATGAACAGCCGTTTTGATGATCTTCGTTGGATGCTTAGTCTGTTTATCACTATTGCCCTTGTTATCCTCGGTTTTGTCCTTCGCATGCAGTGGCAGATGCACAGGAGACAGACACAGGTGGAGACAACCCTTGAGACTCAGAAAGACGAGCTTTCATTTCTGAAAACTCTCATAGAAAAACTTTTACCCCCGAAAGGTGTATTATAACCTTATCACTCTTTACCCTTTTCTATTTATCCACATTATTTGCTTCCTCTCTGCACTATCATGGGTTATACTAATTTTGAAAACATTAAGTCAGTTCTTTAACTGGCACTATATATTGACACTAATATGGCTGGACAATATTTAGATTTTGAAGAACCTATAATAGAGCTTGAGAAAAAGATAGCCGAATTGAAGTCTCTTTCAAAAAACAACGGTGTTGACTTTTCGGGAGAGATAAGACGGCTGCACAGAAAGGCGAACAGGCTTAAAGATTCCCTCCTTTCAAGGCTTACCAGATGGCAGAGAACCCAGCTTGCAAGGCACCCGTCCCGTCCTTATGCAATGGATTACATAAGCATGATGACAGAGGATTTTATGGAGCTGCACGGAGACAGACATTTTGGCGACTGTCATTCTATTGTAGGCGGGATCGCCAGACTGGAGGAGTGGAGCGTATTTATTATAGGGCATCAGAAGGGGAGAGACCTGAAGGAGAAGATGTATAGAAACTTCGGTATGCCACAGCCTGAAGGGTATAGAAAGGCGCTCAGGCTTATGAAGTTTGCAGAGAAATTCGGTAAGCCGATTATCACTTTACTCGATACCCCCGGCGCCTATCCCGGCATTGGTGCAGAGGAGAGGGGACAGGCAGAGGCTATTGCGAGAAATTTAATCGAGATGGCTAATATATCCGTTCCCATAATAGTTGTAGTAATAGGGGAGGGGGGGAGCGGCGGCGCTCTGGCATTAGGTGTCGGGAATAGAGTTCTTATGCTTGAGCATTCTGTTTATTCCGTAATCTCTCCCGAAGGCTGCGCTGCGATATTGTGGGAAGACTGTAAAAAGGTTGAAGAGGCTGCAGAGGCGCTCTGTCTGACTTCCGATGACCTGTTTAAATTAGGGGTAATTGATGAAATAATAAAAGAGCCGTTAGGGGGCGCACACAGAAACCCTGCTGCAACTGCAGGAATATTGAGAAGGGTTTTAAGGAGGCATTTGCAGGAGCTTACCTCTATCCCGCCTAAAGACCTGGTTGAGCAGAGGAGAGAGAAATTCAGGAATATGGGCGCATTCAAGGAGAGATAGAAAATTTAAGCCCACCATCTCCAGAGGGCTATAATAAACAGGGTAAGAAAGACAAGGCTGAGATTCATATAAGCGACAAAGTAGAAAGCCTTTTGATAAAAGTTAAGGGATGATTTTGCATGAGGATTAAAGCTGCCAATCACTGGAAGACTTGATAGCTTTTCTTCACCGTGAGGAGCCATGGAAAGTGCGGAGGTCATGTCCATTCCCGCCTTATGCTTCATGTGAATTCCCGATTTCCAGAGCTTATTATTGCTTACATCATAGACTTTTTCTTTATATGCGATGAATGCCGGCTGCCCATCCTTCCCATCAAAATGGCTGAGGGTTTCAGGATTAAAGGCTCCTGTAGAAGAAATTGAGGGATCCCTTGATTTCATCAAATTTGGTCCCACAAAGAGTACTATAAAAAGGGCAGAAGAAATCATTATTATGTATATAATGATTTTAATTAAAAGGATAAAACCCCAGTGGCTTTCCCATAGGACATTAAAAGACCTTATTCTCGATATTGTCAGCAGAACCCCTGTAATTCCAACGATTGACATTGATGATAGACCAAGAATAACTTCTCCCTTTGGTAATCCTTTCAAAGCATAGGCAGGTCTGAGGAGAATATGGACATAGAGTATTGTGCCAAACCAGAGAAAACCTCCAGTGATATGCAAAAATCCAACAAAGAGACGAACTGTTTTCTTCGTGGGAGATAAGATTCTGTAACCTCCTGCAGGCGGCCATTTATAGCCTGATGCGGCAAATTCCACCCCTTTCTCAGTAAGAGAGCCTCCTTCCTGACTTATGTGGCATGTCTTACATCCCTCTCCTGTTTTTTCAGAGAATTCAGGCGTGGCAGTTGCAGAGAGAGGCATTAAAATAAATAACAGTGCAATAAGTCCAATTCTCATATCAGATAGAATTTAAAACCACCCTCGCATCTACAGCCATCACACCCTTTTCATAAACAATCAGGGGGTTTATTTCGATTTCTTTAATATCTTCTATTTTAATTAATATCTCGGACAGCTTTATAATAACAGACGCTATGTTTTCCAAATCCACAGGCTTAGAGCCTCTGAATCCGGTTAGCAAAGGGTAGGACTTTACTTCCCTTATCATATCAAGGGCATATTTTTTATTAATTGGGGCAAGCCTGTAGCTTACATCTTTCATAAGCTCTACAGCGATACCGCCTATCCCAAACATAACCGCAGGACCAAACTGAGGGTCTCTCAATGCCCCGATTATAACCTCTACACCCTTTGGCGCCATTTCCTCCAAAAGAAAACCATCTATCCTATGTTTCGGGGATTTGTCTTTAATGTCTATAATCATCTTCGCCCATGCCTTATTTATTTCTTCAGCGTCTTTCAACTCTGTCTTTACTCCGCCTATTTCGCTCTTGTGCAAAATATCAGGCGAAACTACTTTAAGGACAAAGGGAGGGTTAAGATTCTTTGTTGCAGCGGCAATCTCCTCCTGCTTTTTAATCAAAGCTGTTTTTGGCACAGGTATGCCCCATGCAGAAATCAGCGCCTTTGTCTCAGGTTCAGACAGAGATTTTCTATTAGCAGACATCGCCTTTTTGATTATTTTTACCATATCTTGCTTATTCATCAAAAATTTCCCTCACCTTTCTTGAACTTTATCAAGCTTACAGAAATATTCAATAAGTTCTCTGTTCCCTGGGGTTCATTTGCAGTTTTTAAAATGTAGTATAAACAGGAAGATAGCTACAGCGGTATAACATACTGCAAACTCCGTGGCAGCGCCGATTCCAAATTTATTCCCTATACCCAGGCTTGTTAATGAATACGCATGGATAATGCCGAAATAGGACATTATTGAAGCGGAAAAAGCCCAGAGAGACGCCTTCCAATACTCCCGCTCTATAACATAGACCGACATGGCTGAGAGTATCATGGATGTAAAGATAAAACCCTGACTGAGGGCTATCATGCCGTTAATCGGTATTATTCCTTTGAATGCACCGCTGCTAACCGTGGTATATAGATTCGTCCCTGCAGCCCTTAAACCTGAATCCACCATGTTCAGACCCCATGATGCGAGGGCGGGGAATAACCCCATGGCAACGGCAAGGGCATGACTCTTAGGGGTTTCCTGAAACGACTGGGCAACGATGATTATACCTATCCACAGGAGGATACCTACTCCCGCCTCAAGAGGTATAATCTTCAGCACTGCATCCATTGTTCCGGTAAGACATATAAAGGTGATAAATACACCGTTTAATACTGAATAACCTGTCCGCGCCCCAAGCGCCTTCCATCCGGGATGACCGATATATATTGTAGTCGGAAAACAACTGCCGAGAAATGAGGCAAGAATACTCCCGATGCCGTTTGCAAGAAGGGATGATTTGGTTTCATATCTGTCGCCTGCAGCCTCTGCACTCTCAAGATTCTGGAGCGACCCCACCACATTAAATAAGCCCATCGGTATAATTATAGACATATACCGCCATACATATTCGCTGCCGAGGAGGCTGAATACATCTCCTATAACAGGCACAGGAAGATTTACGTTGACCGCTATCCCCTTACTCCAATCAGGCTCAAAATAACCGCTGACTCCGGAGAACCTTAGTGTCCACGCTATAACCGTTCCTACCATGACGGCAAGCAAGCCTCCCGGAAGCCCGCCCGGCAATTTTACATGCGACATATAATAAAAGAGTATTATCGCCATAGGAATGAGAGCCAATGCAGGCTTGTCAAATATCTGAAAGGTAAACTCCATCGAGATAAAGGTAACTGCAATACCTGCAAGGGTGGACAGGAGGGCTGCCCTCGGCGTTACCCTTCGCAGCCAATCGCCGACAAATGCCCCTATTGTCTCTATCACGCCGCTGAAGAAGCATGCGACAAGCCCGACCTTCCATGCAAATACAGGGTCATTCGTCTCATGATAAACAGGTCCCATTATGAAGAATATGTATGCAAAAAGGCTGACGGTATTTATTCCATAAGGAAGTGCGGTTACATCATCCCTCCCTGTCCTCGCGGCAAGCTGCCGTGCCTGGACAGAATAGAAGATATTGCCGATTACAATAGAAATCGCTGCACCGGGAAGGATAGAGCCGAATATTATTCCCTCAGGTATGCCGGCAATCCTACCTGAAAGGGTAGCAATCAGCATCAACTGAATAAGATTATCTATTGCCAGCCCGAAAAAACCATCAAGGTCTTTTCGCACAAACCATGGATAATAAATCATGTTTTATTTATAGCAAATTCTTTGCTTTTTTGCCAGAAATTACAATAGTTCACCGCAGAGACGCAGAGGCGCTGAGTATGGTTGAAGGCTGTTCAAGGTTCTAACATTGAACATAGAACATAGAACAATTTTAATGTTCCTGTCCTAAGAGATGGAATCAAGTTCATAGCAAATAGACTCTAAATTTTCTCTGCGCCTTTGCGTCTCTGCGGTGAACTATTAAAAAACTTGACTAATACTGCTTTACCTGATATTTATTATTTATACAGCCTGATAATCGGGGACGTAGTTCAATTGGTTAGAGCACCGCCCTGTCACGGCGGAAGTTGCGGGTTCGAGCCCCGTCGTCCCCGCCATTTCGATTGCCTCTAAAAGTTGCCGCAGAATTCCACAGCGTGGCAAAGCCACAACCAAAAAAATAATTTTTAACGCAAAGACGCAAAGAACGCAGAGGTCGCAAAGAAAACCTATTAACAGGTTGTTGAAAAAGCCATCTACTGTGTCATTCCCGCGAAAGCGGGAATCCATAATATATTGATTTTACAAAGACTGGATTCCCGATAAAAACTTCGGAAATA
>JACQEW010000146.1 GCA_016200365.1 Nitrospinota bacterium | reverse complement strand
TTATCTTCTGTTATATGACCGCTCTCTGTATGCTCATGGCTGTCTGCTATGAATGTGAAATCACCCTGCCCTGGATATGCCCTTGGTGATACACCATCATTTGTAATCTGATACCTCAGATAAGGATTGCTGACAACTGACGGCTGATAGCTGACGGCTTTAACTTTATTCAGATTAAGCTCCTTAAATGTCATGTATGTATCGGCAAGATACTGGTCAATCAGGATAAATGCAGGAACTTGATATTTGTCTGCGAGATTGAAGGCATGAATTGCAGTATAAAAAGTCTCCTCCACATTACCCGGCGCAAAAACAAATCGTGGAAACTCTCCATGTCCGATATGCAGAACATACTCCAAATCTTCCTGAGCCGTTCTCGTTGCCAGACCTGTAGCAGGTCCGGGTCTTTGGGCATTTACAATTACAACAGGTGTCTCCATAATGCCTGACAAACTTATCCCTTCAGCCATTAAACTCAATCCGCCGCCGGATGTGGCTGTCATTGCACGGGCGCCTGCAAAGGATGCGCCCAGCGCCATATTGATGGCTGCAATCTCGTCTTCTGCCTGCTCCGAGATAATATTAAATTCCTTTGCCTTTTGGGTAATGTATGTAAAGACACCTGTGGAAGGGGACATTGGATATGCCGATATAAATTGACAGCCACCTGCAATAGCGCCAAGCCCTACTGCCTCGCTGCCATTCATTAACATTTGAGCTTTGAGCTTTGAGCTTTGAGCTTTTATAGAATACTTCCTATTGTCGAAATTTTCCTGAAAGTATGAATAACCAGCTTGAAGCGCCTTCAAATTTTTTTCTACAACCTCATCACCCTTCTTGCTGAACTGTTTTTTTATAATCGCTTCTGCAGCTTTTGCGTCTATGCCCATCAGGGCTAAAATCGCCCCTGCTGCGATTACATTAGTGAAAATAGGACTGCCAACCTCTTTTGATAGGGTATTTAAAGGGATGGGTATATATCTCCTGTCAGGAGAGTCTGCTTTCACAGAATGGGGGTCGTAAATTATAGCGCCTCCCTTTGGAACTTCTCTCTTATGTATGTCAATGCTATTTTTATCGAGGGCTATCAGGACATCGCAATGCTCCTGCATTGAATACACAGGACTGTCGCTTATCCTCATCTGCATGAAATTGTGTCCGCCGCGAACCCGGGACATATAGTCCTGAACCGCAAAGATATGCAGTCCTTGAGTCTTCAATACTTTGATCAATATTTCGGCAATTGACTGGATTCCCTGCCCCGCCTGCCCTGCAATTTTTATGTTTATATCAATCATTATTAATTGTTACCACGGATATTCACGGATAAATAAAGTGAAAGTGAAAGTGAAAGTGAGAAGCAATAGATTCCTTGCACTTACACTTACACTTTTCCTCTTCTTTCTACTCCGTGATTTTTTGTGTCCTTCCGTGGTGAATTATTACAACCATTATTTCAATTTCAGGAAATTCCTCAGAAGGTCTTTACCTGCCTTAGTCAGTATTGATTCGGGATGGAACTGAACACCTTCGATAATATACTCCTTATGCCTCACACCCATAATCTCCCCGTCATCTGTTTCAGCGATTATCTCAAGCTCATCGGGGATACTCTCTCTTTCTATTACAAGTGAATGATAGCGGGTTGCCTCAAAAGGATTCGGCAGATTTTCAAATATTGTCTTTCCGTCATGGTGTATCATAGAGGTCTTCCCGTGCATCAGTTTTTTTGCATGGATAATCTCACCGCCGAAGGCATAACCTATTGACTGGTGTCCAAGGCATACGCCAAGAATCGGGATTTTGCCTGCAAACCGTTTAATCAAATCTACAGATACGCCTGCCTCCTTTGGCGTGCAGGGTCCCGGCGATATGACAATCCTATCAGGATTTAACGACTCAATCTCCTTTAAGGTTATCTTGTCATTTCTATATACCCTTATATCCTGTCCCAGTTCCCCAAGATACTGGACGAGGTTATATGTAAATGAATCGTAATTATCAATTACTAATAACATAAAGTTAAAAGTTAGGAGTTAAAAGTTAAAAGTTATATCTTAACTTCGTTTTCTTTTCTCCTTTCCTTCGAGGTTTTTACAATAGCCGATAAAATGTTTTTAATATCTTCGGATTCATTTAAAGCGTCTCCAATTTCTATGCTTTTAAGCATCTCTGAGTCTTTTATTAATCTTAACCAGTAGTTTGTCTCTCTTGCCTCTTTGAAAGCAATATTCATCTTAAATATAAAATCATCCTTACTAAAAGCACCTGTGGCTTCTTCTATGTTTGCTCCAATAGAGGTTCCCGATCTTATTAGCTGCCGGCCAAGTACAAATCCTCTTGTATCTTTTGGTAATTTTTTGACAAGGTTAATAATCTTGATTGCAAAATCGTATGCTCTTTCTTTTATCTTCTTATTATCTTTCATTTAACTCTTCACTTTTAACTTTCAACTCTTAACTTAATCCCCTCTCTGCCATCTCAATTGCCTTTATTAGAGCCTTGCCTTTATTCATTGTTTCCTCAAATTCTCTCTCCGGCTCTGAGTCGGCGACAATGCCTGCACCGATACCCAGATATGCTGTTTTACCTTTGATTAATAGTGTCCTTATTGTGATTGCCATATCCATATTTCCCGAGAAACTGAAATAGCCTACTGCACCTGCATAAATCCCGCGGCGGGTAGGCTCAAGCTCCTCTATTATCTCCATTGCCCGTATCTTAGGGGCGCCTGAAACTGTGCCGGCAGGAAAGGTTGCCTTCAGAACATCGTAACAGTCCATCCCTTTTTCAATTTTACCCCTTACATTTGACACAATGTGCATAACATGGGAATATTTTTCTATTACCATCAACTCATTTACCTCAACACTACCCTTTTTCGATACCCTCCCTACATCATTTCTCCCTAAATCAACTAACATTATATGTTCAGCCCTCTCCTTCTCATCATTCAGCAGCTCCCTTGCAAGTCTCCTGTCTTCCTCTTCTGTAACACCTCTCGGTCTTGTTCCTGCGAGAGGTCTTACCTCTACGGTTTCATCTTCCAGTCTTACCAGCACCTCCGGCGATGACCCTACGATTTTTATATCTCCAAGCTTGAAAAAATACATATATGGCGAAGGATTTATTGTCCGCAGCGCCCTGTATATGTTAAACGGGTCGGAATGAAAATCCGTCTCGATCCTCTGGGAAAGCACAACCTGAAATATATCTCCTTCCTTTATATATTGCTTGCACTTTAGGACACTCTCTTTAAAAACCTCCTTTGATACATTGCTTCGGAGCTCGAAGTTCGAAGTTCGGAGTTCGGAGTTTCTTATTTCTGTCTTCTGTCTTCTGTCTTCTGTCTTCTGATACCTTAATTTATCAATAATTTCTTCTATCCTCTCCGTTGCTTCCCTGTAAGCCCTTTCCGTATCACCGTCATGAATATGTGCATTGGAGACAACCTTAATCTTCTGTCCTATGTTGTCAAATATCAAAATAGTATCGGTTATAATAAAAATCGAGTCAGGGATATTCAGGTCATCGATTGCCTCGTGCGGCAGACTCTCAAAGAACCTTACCATATCATA
>JACQEW010000145.1 GCA_016200365.1 Nitrospinota bacterium | reverse complement strand
TTCTTTATCGGTCATAAAAAATCCTTATATTTTTTAAAAAAATCTGTGTAATCTGAGGATTAATCAGGTTTTTCTTTTCAACAACGGATACCCCATCTCCTCCCTCATCTTCAAATACCCTTCTGCGCATTTGCGGGCGAGGTTTCTGACACGGGCAATGTAGCCTGTCCTCTCTGTTACACTTATAGCCCCTCTTGCATCGAGCATATTAAAAGCATGGGAGCATTTGAGACAGAAATCGTATGCAGGCAGAACAAGTTTATTTTCAATTAGCCTTTTGCATTCCGATTCATACATCTCAAATAATTTAAAAAACATGCTGACATCGGCAATTTCAAAATTGTATTTTGAAAACTCCACCTCATCCCTGTGATGAACCTCTCTGTATTTAACGCCATTATTCCACACCAAATCATAGACATTATCCACATTCTGGAGATACATGGCAATCCGCTCAAGTCCATAAGTCAATTCTACCGAGATTGGTTTTAAATCTATGCCTCCAGCCTGCTGAAAATATGTGAACTGGGTTATCTCCATACCGTCGAGCCATACCTCCCATCCCAGCCCCCATGCGCCGAGTGTCGGGGATTCCCAGTCGTCTTCCACAAAGCGAATATCATGTTCATGGGGATTGATTCCAATGGCAGAGAGGCTCTTTAAATATATATTCTGAATATCATCCGGAGACGGCTTCATTATCACCTGATACTGGTAATAGTGCTGGAGCCGATTCGGATTATCACCGTATCTGCCATCTGTAGGTCTTCTCGAAGGCTCTACATAAGCGGCATTCCACGGCTCAGGTCCCAGCACCCTTAAAAATGTGGCAGGATGAAATGTCCCGGCACCTACTTCTGTATCATAAGGCTGCATGATAAGACAGCCATGCTTAGCCCAATATTTTTCAAGTGTTAAAATAACTTCCTGAAAGGTCATAGTATTTTGGAGTCTACACTACCAAAAAATATACTGTCAATCTAAAAAAGTAATAATGAATTTTAACTGTTTGCCGATTACAAAAAAGGTGATATAATCTGCCTAAAATTACCTATGAAAACCATTATAACAATTATAACGATTGGATTCTATTTATTTTACCCTGCCATTACCTATTCCGACAGCAGCCGGATTAATGCAGCACAGATACTATGGATGGGCTGTAAGAATTATACTGAAGCCGAAGACAGTATCTTAAAGCTTAAAGCAGCAGGGGTTAATACGCTGATATTCAGGGTATTTCATAACAGATATGACAGGGTATATGGTTTTGCTAATCCCCCCACACCCCCCTTTACGACCTCCCCTTCCCCTCCTTCTAAAGGAGGGGATACAGGGGAGGTCAAAGGGGGGAAGGGGGGGGTAGGGGTCTACTTCAACACCTCTTATGCACCTGTCGTAGACGATATATTGGGCAAACTCACGGAAATAGCCCATAAGAACGACTTAAAGATATTCGCATTTATGACTACACGGAAAAGTGACTGGCTGATTGAAAACAACCCCGAGTTTTTGGAGTCCGTCTACGATTTTAAAAACGAAGCTATTGTTAAAGGAGAGAGTCTCAATATTTTTAATCCTGAAGTGATCGAGAGACTCAAAGGTGTTTATAGAGATTTGGCGCGATATGATATTGACGGCATACTCTTTCAGGATGATTTAATTTTAAGACATACAGAAGGTTACAGCAGTGAGGCAAGAAGCCTATTCTTGAGAGATACAGGCTTTAAAGCCAATCCTATTGGTATGTACAATGGCGTATATCAGAAAAATGGGAAATACCTCGTATCATCTTATACACCATTATTCTGGGAATGGTCAGGGTGGAAATCTCGAAAACTGTCACGGCTGGCTTCAGAATTGATGTCTGCTGTTAGAGAAGTCAATCCCAATTTAAAATTTGCAATAAACCTGTATTATGAGACTTTAACCTCCCCAAGAAATGCCCTTGCATGGCTTTCACAGGACATTGATGAGATGATGAAATATAAATTCGATTACTATGCTGTAATGGCTTATCACAGACAGATGAAAAAGGAGATGGGTTTTCCCGATGAAAGGATATACGAGATATTAAATGATATGACGGCGAATATCACGAATAAAATTGCTGCACCTGAAAAAATACTTATGAAAGTGCAGGTAATAGCTTGGGATACCAGAATATCTATACCGGAAGACGAAATAGAAAGGGTCTCAAGATTTATTAAAAAAGGGGGTGATGTTAATATGTCCTTTGTGCCTGTTACAGAAGATACACCTTTGGGGATAATAAAAAGGCTGTTCGATAACTAAGGAGGGTTTATGAGAAATATTAAAATCAGAAGGGCGTTTTTTGCATCTTTATTACTTTTCTCAGTAGCTTTTACAATGCCTTTAAACAGTACTTCCTTTGCAGCATCGGTCTTTGAATTGACACTTACATCTGGAGGTCAAACCTATACGCAGGGTTTCAATAATGTTTCAGATATGATTAACGGATTAAATCTATCTGAAATCCAGAGACAACTCTCAAGCTATACCGATACTTCCGCTGCCACCGCTACACTGAATTTCCGCGGGCTTCAAATTTATGCAAGTGTTCCGGCTAACAGCAACACGATTACTCTAAGCATTCCATCAATCGGAGTTACACAGACCTTTACAGGCTCAACGAGAGACGGAAGTGTTACTTTATCGGGAGATTGGTTTAAAAAAGAGGGTGGTGAGGCGGTTAATAAATTGATGAACGAATTAGCGAAAAGCACTGCCTACGATCCGATTGCAGGAAACCCCAACAGCCTATCGGCACATATTGTTGACAGCCAATTTCAACATGGATTCCTTTCAGAAATATCTACTCTTAAGCAGGTTACAGGAGAAGCAGCCCCTCCTCCTTCGGAAACGATTAGGAAAGAGGTTAATGCAAACCTTATCTCTGCTGGCGCCCGTTACGGTTCCTTTAAGCAAAAGGATTTAGATGTTCGGAAATATACACTCCCTTTATCCTATACATTTCGATCCAATGAGGATTCCCGGCGCAAATTAACTCTTAACATACCAATTGCCTTACTCGATGTGCAGGGTGCGCAAAGTTATGATTTAGGGATTGGAGCAGCGATTTCTTTGCCTGTAAATGAAGAGTGGCTGCTGACCCCTTCTATTGATTATGGCGCTGTAGGCTCGGTTGATATGGGGTCTCTGGGGCAAATAGTATCAGGCTCTCTCACCAGCGCATACACCATTAAAGCCGATAAATATACTTTTAACATAGGCAATATGCTCAGTTATTATAAGACAATGAAGCTTCAAATCGGCGATTATTCCTTTGACCCGAATATCAGCAATACCGCGCTTCGCAACGGCATTATGGTATCAATCCCGACGGAAAGCATAAAAGAGGAGACGGCACTTGAAGTTTTTGCCATTGATACCCGCTATTTCGGCAGCGCCTTATATATTGACCAGTATAATGAAGTGGGATTTTCCTTTGGTCATACGAAGACTGTGAAAAAGGAAATTTCCGAAAATGTAATTAAAAAGTATTTAAGGGATTTACGGGCAGGATTTACTTATTTATTCTCAAGTAATTCGAATGGTTTTACTGTAAATTTTGGATATACTTTCTAACCCTAAATATAATTCCCTCTCCCCTCAGGGGAGAGGGATAGAGTGAGGGGTCAAACTAAAACACCGCCTGAAACAGGGGGGATGAGGGCTACCTCATCCCCATCCTTTACCACAGTATCGAGCCGTGCAATCTCCTGATTTACTGCTATCATGCCCCTCCCTCCTGTCAGCAAGTCTTTAATCGAGGGGGTCCTTTCTTTTAATATCTCAAGCAGGTCTTTAATTGCAGTGTCGGTTTTTATATCCAGCTCAATTCTATCCGTCTTTGCCTTTTCCCTGTATACAGCGAATAGCTTTATCGTAACCATACAGTTTATTAAATAATTGATACTGAAAAATGACTTTTTTGAACGACTTTTTATTTTTTCTTTTGTTCCATAATATAATGATTTCAATAAAATAAAGCAAAAGAAAAAATAACGGAAGTGAAAAAAAGGTCATTTTTCAGTGTGAACTAAATAGACTATAGACTAAAATATAAAAATAGTCTACTGTCTAAAGTCTTTTATACGGCGGTATCAATTTATCCTTGCCATATCCGATTAAATCTCCCCTCCCCGCCTGTATTAAAGCCTCTTTCACAAGGTAATAATTATGAGGGTCATAAAATCGCATCAATGCCTTTTGCAATCTCTTTTCCTTAGTCGTTCTGGCGCAATAGACCTTTTTTAATGTAATCGGGTCATACCCGGTATAATACATGGCAGTGGCTAATGTCATTGGTGTTGGAATAAAATCCTGAGACTGCTGAAGCCTGTATCCCTCCCTTTTCAAAAATAGGGCAAGGTCTATCATATCTTTTAAATCGCTGCCGGGATGGCTCGATATAAAATATGGAACGATATATTGCTCCTTGCCGCACTCCCTATTAAATCTATCAAAATATTTTTTAAATTCTTTAAAGATTTCTATCTCCGGTTTTTTCATCAAATCCAGCACCCTTTTCGATGTGTGCTCGGGCGCAGCCTTCAAATGCCCGCCTACATGATACCGGGTTAATTCTTTAATATATTCAGGCGATTTTAGCGCAAGGTCGTATCTTACACCGGAGGCAATGAATACCTTTTTTATGCCATCCATATTCCTTGCTTTCCTTAAAAGCTTGATTTGCGGCGTATGGTCTGTATCCATAAATTTACAAATCTTAGGATGGACACACGAAAGCCGTCTGCACTTTGATTCAACCTCTCTGTCCCTGCATCTTAGACGATACATATTTGCCGTAGGTCCGCCGAGGTCGGATACAACACCCGTAAAACCCTTCAATTTTTTCAGTCCTTCAATTTCTTTTAATATCGCCTTCTCGCTTCTATGCTGGACAATCCTCCCCTGATGCTCTGTAAGCGAGCAGAATGTGCACCCGCCAAAACAGCCCCTCTGAATGGTGATGGAAAATTTAACCATCTCATGGGCAGGTATTTTCCCTTTATATGACGGATGCGGCTCCTTCACAAAATGGAGGCTGTAAATCTTGTCCATCTCTTCCATACTTAAAGGAAGAGACGGCGGATTTACCTTTACATGCCTGCTGCCGTGCTTCTGATACAATATCCTT
>JACQEW010000153.1 GCA_016200365.1 Nitrospinota bacterium | reverse complement strand
TGGTGAGCCGCCTGGGATTCGAACCCAGCACACCCGCCTTAAAAGGGCGGTGCTCTACCAAATGAGCTAGCGGCCCAAAAACCAAAAATAAAACCACAGATGAACCCTGTTAGATAATAGATATTCAATGGAATTATCCCCATTCAATAGCAAATATCTAACAGGGTGAACACGGATAAACACAGGTATAAAAAGTTAAAGACTTTTATCTGTGAATATCTGTGTCCCTCTGTGGTTAATTTTCAAAATATCAAATTCATCTCCCCTTGTCAATTCAAAATTCTTCCACACCGAGGTTCAATTCTATTGTCCTCGATTCCATACCCTTCACTTTCATTTTCCAGTGGGCTAAAATTGCGGAGCCCTGATATGTCCTTTCAAACCCGTCTTCTGACTGGGAGACGGTCTCTATTGGGAAATACCAGATTGAAGCTAACTCTTTCAATGACAGGATTACTTGAAAGCGATTCCATTCATCCCTCATGCCAAAGGATTTTATGTTTTGCATTTCTCCTGTGTTTTTCAGCAGCCTGTTCGGTATTTTCGCTTCCTTCGATGTATAATATCTTAAATCGCTGTCTCCTGCCAGCAGGGTAAAATTAAATTCTATGCCAAACCACAAATCTACATCTTTTTCGGAGAGATTCGATATTTCATATTTTGAAGACATATCGGCCCCTTCTTTTGAAAAGTCAAATGCCTTTGAAACAGATACAGGGACATACATCTCCCCATATTTGACATTTCCCGTCCTCTTCATCCTCAGGCTGACAACACCCTTTTTCCCTTCGGATACAGCTTCAAGCATATAAGGCTTGTCCACAAAATCGCCTGCTTCAGAATACCTGCATTGCATGAAACTTTTAAGCCCCGTGTCTTCTCCAAAAAAATGGTCAATGAAAGACCTCCTCTGATACCAGTCGTAGACAATCATATCACCCAGTCCCTCTTCCTTTAATTTTACTATATCATGTATGGATTTGGGCGAGCTTCCGCTGCCGTGATGTCCGCCTTCTGCATCCTTTACCTTGTGGTGATACGCCTCCTCCCTGCGGGTCAGGGTATTTGAGAGGTTAAACCGCTTTGGGCGATAATCAAGCTCAAAGAGTGTGCCTCCGTAATCCGGGTCAAAATAGGCATTGAGCTTTTTATTGCTTATCAATACCTCGTCCTGATTATCCTTATCATAATCGAATATTTTGTATTCAATCCTGTTTTTATTTCCGTAGAGTCTTTTATCGGCAATATTTTCAGCCTCGATGAGATGCTCGTATACTGCGTGTCTGAGATAGTTCAGATACAGCCCGCCGAAAAGCCCGTGCCAGTAGGCGCAATTACACTGCCCGCGATAAAGCTCCCTCAATTCAGGTAAAATGCCTTTTGATTTCTGGCTTCTGGCTTCTGGCTTCTGGCTTCTATTTTTAATCTTTTCACTCACATAGAGCATCTTTTTATGCATCAGATTGCTTTCACCGTATTTGGTCAAAAAATTATCCCACAGCCCGCCCCTTGTAAAGGGCTTGTATTTGTCCCTTACCCCGCGACTTTCAAGGTCTTTTAACATCTCCTCAAATTTAAACCCTGCCTTTGCTGGCAGCGACCATTCCATCATTTCTTCGTAGGATGCCATCGGGAGGTATATCCTTCCGTTTGGCGGGAATTTTTCGATATATTCGCCGAATGTGGGCATCTCTATCCAGTCAAGATTATCCTCTACCGAGCTAAAAAAGCTCTCAAGCCACCTGTCTTCATATACCCATTTATTCGTGCCGGGCCATACCCCGAATTTTTCCCCGTCATCTGCATAAGTAACCCCGCTTATCTTATACTCATCCCTTATCCTCTTAAAATAATCCAGAGTCTCATGGGGCAGCTTGAACGGTATAGAATATCGTAAAAATTTATCTATTGGAAAAACCGAAAGGGTGTATCCGTGTTTCTCCGTAACATAATACCCGAACATATCTTTATGCTCGAGTCCTGCATAAAAGAAGTGTGTATCGTCGAGGATTGTATATTTCATCCCTGCCTTTGATATTATCTTAGGCAGCGACGGGTCCCAAATCCTCTCCGCCAGCCATATACCTTTAGGGGTGTAATTAAAATTCCTCTTTATAAATTCCGTCATCATGTTTATCTGCCCTACCGCATCATCCTCTGGAAGAATGGAAAGAATCGGCTCGTAAAAACCGCCGCTTAAAATCTCAATCTGGTTCCTCTCAACCATGCTGCTTATCCTGCCGAAATAATCAGGGGAGTTTTTCTTTATCCATTCGAGGAGGGGACCAGAGTGGTGGATTGAGATACGGATCTTCGGATGCCGCTCCAATATCTCGATAAAGGGGAGGTAGCATTTTTTAAAAGAGTCTTCAAATACCGCCTCAAAATTCCCAACAGGCTGGTGGCTGTGAATACCGAAAAGAAAATTTATCTTTTTCATGATATCTTTTTATAATTTGCGGATAAAATCACATCTGTCCAAAATAAATGTGGCTGCATAATGTCCATTAATTACCCCAAATAATGCGTGAACGATTAAAAACATAAAAGCTGTGGGATACCACCTTATCCAATCCAAAGCCACCTGTCTGCGCCTGCCTGTGCGTGTTCGCACGCAGACAGGTGCATCGCACAGGCAGATATGAAAAAGATATTACAAATTGATGGAAAAAGCAAGGTAAGAAAAGCAAGAGCAGTAGAAGTAAAGGGATTAAAGGAGTATGGGGCATTGGAGTTTGAAGATGGGAATAGAAGTGGATACCTTTTTTCGCACTATTCTAAAGCCAATAGAGAAACTGCTGGGATTTTAGTTCATTGGGAATACTAACTTAGTGAGTATTTTGTAAGATATTTGTTTTGCAGGTTCGACAAACAATAGAACTTTTACCGATCAAGCACACGGCTTAAAAATGCCCTTGTCCTTTCTTTTGATGGATTTTTAAAAATTTCTTCAGGTATACCTGTTTCGATAATCTCGCCTTTATCAAAGACTGCTGCCCTATCCGCAACATCTTCTGCAAATTTCATCTCATGGGTAGCCACAACCATTGTCATGCCCTCCCCTGCCAAATCCTTCATTATAGTTAATACCTCTCCCACTGTCTCAGGGTCAAGGGATGATGTCGGCTCGTCAAAGAGCATTGCCTCCGGCTTCATTGCCAGCGCCCTCGCAATTGCCACCCTCTGTTTCTCTCCGCCCGACAGGTTTTCAGGATACATATCCTTCATACCCTCCAGCTTAACTTTCTTGAGGAGCGACATTGCCCTCTCCTCAGCCTCTTTTTTGTCCAGCCCAAGCACATGAACCGGCGCCTCGATTATATTCTGGAGGGCGGTTTTATGAGGGAAGAGATTAAAATGCTGAAAAACCATCCCGACCTTGAGTCTAACCTTTCTTATGGAATCCCTCTCAAAGGCAGAAAGTCTCTCCTTCGCAAGCCCGTGAATCTCCCCGCCATCCACCAAAATGCTACCCTTTTGAAATATCTCAAGTCCGTTGATGCACCGCAGGAATGTACTCTTCCCGCTCCCTGAAGGACCTATCAGAACAAGAACCTCCCCTCTTTCAACATCTATACTCAATCCCTTGAAGAGATGAAAATCACTGTAGTATTTATGTAGTTCAGTTATTCTAATCATTCCTTCAGTTCCGCTTTAGCCTCTTTTTAATAATATTTTGAACAAAATGACAAAGAAATTTTATAAGCGAAAAAACTTTCCTCGAACGACTTTTTATTTTTTCTTTTGAACCATAACAATTTAATAAAGAACAAAAGAAAAAATAACGGAAGTGAGAAGAAAGTTTTTTCGCTATTATACCTTTCCAATTTATTATAGTCAGGACAAGCCCCTTTTAAGCCTCCTCTCCAATCTCCTTGCAAATAGAGAGAGCGGATAGCTCATTCCAAAGTATAAAAGGGCTGTAATTAAACCAAGCTCAAAAAACTTCATACTGGAGACTGCCAGTATGCTGTAACTTTTTGTCAGCTCTACCATTGCAATGACCGAAACCAGAGATGAATCCTTGAATAAGGCAATGAAGTCATTGGTAACAGGCGGGATGGCTATCTTTACAGCCTGTGGGAGTATAATCCTTTGCAGTGCCAGAGACCTTCTCATACCAAGTGATAGGGCTGCCTCCATCTGCCCTTTTGGAATCGCCTCTATACCTGCCCTGTAAATCTCCGCCTCATAGGCTGCATAGTTCATTCCCAGCCCTATTACTGCCGCAGTAAAGGCGTTTAATGTTATTCCGATATTCGGCAAGCCGTAATATAAAATATAAAGCTGTATGAGCAGCGGTGTCCCGCGGTAGATTTCGATATAGGCAGTGGAGAGGATACTCAAGATTCTGCTTCCATAGAGCCTCAAAATAACAAGAATTAGTCCGAGAAAGACCGCTAATATCATGGAGAGGACTGATATTATTATGGTCATTAATGCCCCTTTTAAGAGAAAGGGGAGGAACGATAATACCCTTAAAGATTCGGAAGGCAGAAATTGCGGCTCTTTAAATCCCGAATCCCGAATCCCGAACCCCGATATTAATCTTTCCTGCGAGCTATTCCACAGCCCCCATTTTTCATAAATATTTTTTATTTCACCACTCTTGAAAAGCCTCTCCAGGATTTTATTTATCTCCTCTTTAAGCCTGTCATCCCCTTTTCTCATTGCAATACCATAATACCCTTCTCCAATCGGAGCACCGGTGAATTTGAGCAAGGGATTTGGCTTTGCATAATATGCAGCAATAGGGAGGTCGAGGAGGACAGCATCCAATCTTCCAATAGAAAGGTCTTTATATGGCTCAACCTGCCCAGAGTATATCTTTATGTCGACACTGCCGATGCCTTCAAGAATACCCTGTGCCGCTGAACCGGAAAGTGTCCCCACCTTTTTCCCTTTTAAATCAGATGCCTCTTTAACCCTTTCTTCTTTAGCCCGCACAACCAATTGTTCCGTATAAATATAGTATGGATTGGAAAAAGCGACCTTCTCTTTTCTCGCAGGGGTAATCTCGATTCCATTTATTGCTATATCAATATCTCCCCTCTCAAGTGTTGGTATGAGGCTGTCCCATGAATTTTGGAACTGCCTCTGTTTTATGCCAAGCTCCCTTGCAATTGCATCCATCAAATCCACCTCAAAACCTATAAGTCTCGATGGATTTTCAGGGTCGGGGAATATGTAAGGAGCGCCGCCCTCTGCATCCGAGCCCCATACAATCTCGCCGCTGCTTTTTATTTTTTCGAGGGTATCCTGTGCGATTGCAGATTGTGGATTAGAAAATAATATTAAAGTAATTAAAAAGATAAAAAGGGCTATGTTCAGGTATAGGAATTTCAATAATGGGATTGCTTCGCAGGAGCCTGCCCTGAGCGATGAAACAAGATTGCTTCGCTTCGCTCGCAATGACACAAGCGAAGGGGCTCGCAATGACACAGTTCGCAAGGGTGTCATTGCGAGGGGCGAAGCCCCGAAGCAATCTAATTTAAAATTATAATATCTTTTTCTTTTCATAAAGCTTATTTTTGATACTGAAAAATGACCTTTTTTCAGTGTAAACTATTTAATAGCGCTAATTCGTATTCTGAAAGGGAGGCTATTTTAAATTCAAGCTTAAAAACATCATCAAAGCCTTTTATAAAAGCATCCACTACCTCATCATACGAAAATATCCTGCCGTTTAATTCATTGAGGGCAACAGACCTTTTTTTAAGTAACTCTACAAAATTCTCTCTCCTGTTTTTCTCATGTAAACCGAGGCACGATGCAAGACTATCATGGCAGCTCACCAAAGGCATAGACCCATGCTGAAGAAAAGATTTTTTAAACCTCCTCTGGGCGCTGCCAATCAGTTTTTTCCCATCGGCAATAATTTCATACTGAGATGCAGCGGCAAAACACACATTAATCCTCTCCCCTCGCCCTATTGGAGAGGGTTGGGGTGAGGGCGGGTGAGGGGATACCATAGCATTAATTTTGAGAAAGGATAGACCTCTTATTAATGCCTCGCTTATTACCTTATATGTCCCTGAAATATTATCAGGAAAGAGCGGATTATTCTTTGGAGAGATGAGGCTGTAGGTAACCTCTTTATCATGAAGCACAGCCCTTCCGCCTGTAGGTCTTTGAACAATATCTATCTTATTTTTACGGCAATATCCAATATCGAGCTTTTTATCCAGTCTTTGTGAATATCCAATAGAAAGTGTAGGGGATTTCCAGCCATAGAATCTCAATGTTGGCGGAGAGACTCCCTTTTCTACTGCATCGGCAACAGCCTCATCCACTGCCATATTGTAAAAGCCGTCATTAAAACCATCCCTTATCAATCGCCAGACCTGCATATTTAGTTGTCCCATTTATCGAACACATCCAGAGGGAACGAAAACCTCTCAGGGACTGAAAGACAAAATTCCCTGTATTCTTTCTTATAATCTTTCATGTTTGGTGATTGTTCCATAACAATTTTCCTTTGCCATAATTTTTATCACAATTTTAGCCCTTCCTCTTTATTCCTTACAAAGCATTCAATCTCCTGATTGCCTCAAGTTTTTCTGTATTTCCTATCTTTGATAAAGATAAAGCCTTTCTTAAAAACTAAATAATTGATACTGAAAAATGACTTTTTTGAACGACTTTTTATTTTTTCTTTTGTTCCTTAATGTAATAATTTCAATA
>JACQEW010000151.1 GCA_016200365.1 Nitrospinota bacterium | reverse complement strand
TAATATTAAGATAAGCGAGGCAATAATCTTTGGCTCTCAAGTAAAAGGAACAGCCAGAGAGGAGAGTGATATAGATATTGCATTGGTATCACTTGACTTTACAGGTGATAGATTTGATGACCGTCGGAGAATTATACCTCTGAGAAGAAAGATAGACAGCAGAATAGAACCAATTCCCTTCAGACCAGAAGATTTTTACAACGGTGGAATGTTAGCTGAGGAGATAAAGAAAACAGGAAAGACAATATTGAAAAAGTAAATTAACTATAAGGTTTTAACAATTCAGCCTGACATGATTGAAGGAACGGTTTATTAATAGAGAACTGAGAGATTTATGCTGATTGAATTTAGCCCTCATTCATTACTGAAAATTGAGATATTGAGGTCTCACGGCATAGATGTGTCAAAAGAAATTGTTGAGAATGTTGTCAGGTCGCCTGATAGAATAGATGTAGGGTATAACGATAGATTAATTGCCCAAAAGGGATTTGATGATACACATGTTCTTAGAGTTGTTTACGAAGTGTTGCCTGAAAAAAAGTATGTTATAACCGTTTATCCGGCAAGGAGGTCGCGATATGAGAAAAATTAGATATAGTAAAGATGTAGACACACTTCTTATTGAGCTTTCAGATAAGCAGATAGATTACGCCGAAGAAGAAGGACAGATGATTATCCATTTTTCAAAAGATGGCGAGCCTGTTCTTCTTGAAATACTCGATGCAAAAGACTTTATTCTTAATTCTCTTTCCAGTGTTGTAAAAGAAAAAGAGGTGGCAATTCCATAAAGAAAAAATGGGATGATTTATTAAAATATAGGAGGTATGAATGAATCCTTTAATTTTTAGAGAATATGACATAAGGGGAACAGTTGGGAAAGACCTGACGCATGATGTTGTAAGGGATATAGGCAGGGGATACGGGACAATGATGCGGAATCTCGGCAAGAGGCATGTTACTGTCGGCAGGGATAACCGCCTCAGCTCAAAGGATTTCAGGGACGCTATCGTTGAAGGGATACTCTCAACAGGGATTGATGTAACCGACTGCGGCTTGATACCCACTCCTCTTTTATATTTCTCATTGTTTCATCTTCCTGTTGACGGCGCCGTTCAGATTACTGGCAGCCACAACCCGCCTGAATTTAACGGCTTTAAGCTCTGTGTCGGAAAGACTACCATTCACGGAAAGGAGATACAGCATATAAGGGAGATCATAGAAAGTGGGAAACTTTCAACAGGTAAGGGCAATCTAAAAGAGTATGAGATAATTACGCCATATCTTGAGATGGTGAAATCGAAGATAAAGCTCGATAAGAAGCTTAAGGTTGTCCTCGATGGAGGGAACGGGACATCGGGGCTTATAGCGCCTAAGCTCCTTCGTGATTTGGGCTGCGAGGTGAGTGAGCTTTACTGCAATCTCGATGGTAATTTCCCGAATCACTTCCCCGACCCGACAGTAGTAAAGAACCTGACCGATTTAATAAAAAAGGTAAGGGATGAAAAGGCTGATGTGGGTATTGGATATGACGGGGATGCGGACAGGATAGGGGTCGTGGATAACGAAGGAAACATTATCTGGGGCGACCAGTTGATGATTATATTTGCGAGGGACATATTAAAGAGAAAGCCCGGCGCAAAGATTGTATTCGAGGTAAAATGCTCCCAGAATCTCGGCAATGACATTAAAAAGCACGGCGGTATACCAATCATGTGGGCGGCAGGTCATTCTTTAATAAAAGACAAGATGCTTAAAGAAAATGCAGAGTTCGGCGGGGAGATGAGCGGTCACATATTCTTTAAAGACGGATACTTTGGTTTTGACGATGCAATATTCGCATCATTAAGGCTCCTGTTGATACTCTCAGGCACAAATCGGAAGATAACCGATATGCTCTCGGATGTGCCTAAGACCGTTTCCACACCTGAGATAAGGGTAGACTGTCCTGATGAAGAGAAATTTGAGATAGTAAAAAAGATTACCGCTGGTTTTAAAAAGGAGTATGAGGTAATCGCTATTGACGGTGCGAGGGTTATTTTTGACAGCGGGTGGGGTCTCATAAGGGCATCCAATACCCAGCCTGTCCTTGTAGTAAGATTTGAGGCAGACACTAAAGAAAAGCTGGAAGACTATAAGAATATTATATATAAAAAGCTGAAAGAATTCCCGGCATTAAAAGACTTGAAACGATTTTAAGCCTCAACAACTACTTCCTCTCCCCTTGCCCCTCTCTCCCTCTCCCTATGGGAGAGGGTTGGGGTGAGGGTGAATTTAAAGGGGGTTTTCTAGAAAAATTTATCTTAACCCTTAAAGCCTTAGACCCGATTATCCTTCCCCCTTACAAAGGCTCTATCTTCCGGGGAGGTTTCGGCAACGCATCTTTCTTGTCATTCCTGCTCCTTTTTTCTGCCCTTTAACTCCAAAAATTCCATTTAAAGACCAATAAAGATACAAAAATGACAATACACAGCATTGATTATCGTCTTATTTAAGATTAAAGTGTCCTTGCACAGTTATTAGCCCTCGGTTGGCGCTTACAGACTGGGGAACCTGACCCAAACCAAATTGTAGTAATTATCATATATATGATTCAGAGAAAAGTTCATGTCCTGCTGGTAGATGACGACCCTGTCACTCATAAAATTTTAAAGCCAGAACCAAACAACAATTATGAGCTTGAAGCTGTGGAAAATGCAGAGGATGCGTGGGAGCTTATCTTTTCTTTCGGGAAGCCCTTTGACTTGATTATCATAGACATTTTACTGCCTAAAATAGACGGCATCGAGCTTTTAAAAAAGATAAGAGAGATCAACCAATATATACCTGCCCTGATTATCACCGCACACAGCAATCATAGCAGGGCGAAAGAGGCATGCAATCTCAAGGTCAGCGGGTATATCGAAAAACCCTTCGATGAGGAGGAGATTAAGAAAAAAATAATAGAAATTACAGGTTATACCAAAAACGATTATATGAAGCTGGTATCACCCATGTCTTTAATAGACAAGAAAATATCCTCTCTCCATCCTATAACCATAAAATGCCTGCAGAAGATTCATCATGGATTTCATTCATCTTTAAATATGAATGGACTGGCTTATGTATGCGGTGTATCGAAATACCACTTGTGCAAAGTTTTTAAAAAAGACTGCGGCATGACTATCAGGACTTATCTCAACAGGATACGGCTGGAGACGGCAAAACAGCTTTTAAGGGATTCAAGCTATAAAATTTCGGAGATTCAGGAATTTCTGGGATACAAAAGCAGAACCCACTTCTTCAATACCTTCAAGAAAGTATCCGGGCATAGTCCGCTGAAATTCCGAAAGATAAATAAAACATGTTAGCCACAGACAAACACAGACTTAACAGAAGTGCAAGGGCAAGTGTAAGTGTAAGGAATCTATTGCTTCTCACTTTCACTTTCACTTTCACTTTATTTGTCTGTGAAAGTCTGCGGCTGATTTTCATCTAAAGATGGATACCGAAAAAGAAAAGCCAAAAAAGACCTTCCGGGAAAAATTATGTCCCTTTGTTCAGAATCCCCATGATGACTGCTACTGCGTCGGCACAAACAGCTCAAAGGTCATGCCGATGATATATTACTGCGGTGAAAATTTTAAGGAATGTAAAATTTACGAAAATTTATCGGAAAAATTTAATAACAAGTAAACAGAGATTATGATATTATTATTTCATGTCAAAAAATCTGGTGAAATATTTTCTAATAGCCAATCTTGTCATATTTATCGGTATTATTTTTTCCCTGTATTACCTCAGCAATCTGAATATCCCCGAGCCGCCACCCGGAAGCGAAAAGATAATCGCATCTAAAATCTCAAACCCAGAGCCTAATGATGTGGGAGAAAATCTCTCCGCCGAGATGATATTCACGATAAATGCGTCTTCACCAAATGATTGGATATATCTCGATTTTTCAAAGGGTGCAATCGTCCCCATATCAGACAGGTCATCTGCCGACTGGGATATAGGATTCAGGAGGGCGAAGATAATCTCCAACAGCGGGGCTTCCAATCCAAATGGTAAAGGAGGAATCCTTGCAATAGAGAATGCAGAATTTGAATCCGTCGTCGAGACACCGGAATCAGGCTATATGACAGATATAAGGAAAAATCCTGCCGAAACCGAGAATCCTGCCGCAGAAAAATGGTATGCCTACGATTTTATGACCCACCACCTTAAACCTAAAAAAAATGTCTACATTGTCCGCACTGCAGACGGAAAGTATGCAAAGATGCAGCTAATGAAATATTACCTCGAAGGCATAGCAGGCTACTACACGATAAAGTATGTCTATCAGGGAAACGGAAGCAGGAGATTTAGTAAACCCCGTTAGAAAGACTTTGCCTTTCTAAGGTGAAGGCTCTCACGGGGCATTAAACCCCGTGTTTGCTATAAATGAATCTTTATTTCATCCACGCCTTTACAGGCGGGGCTTTCTAACGGGGTAAACTACAGTAATGTAATTATCCCCATTCCCTCAATAACCCTCTCTACCAATGTATCTGCAAGTTTATGGTCGTGGGTGCGGGTGAAGAAGGCTTGAAAGAGCTCGTCCTTCAGACCTTTTATATATCGCTCATATTCATAAACAGCCTTTGTGAGTCTTATTCTGTCTTTCGGTAATTTAACGATGTAGCAATTTGGCTTTTGTGAATAGATGATAAACTTTGCTTCTTCAATGCCCTGTGCCGTATATTTAAAGCCGCTGTCAGATACAACCTCCTGCTGCCCCATGAAGTAATTGCCGAGTTTCAAGGGCTCATTTGAAATAGAGATTTCTTTTGCCTCCCCTTCGACTTCGCTCAGGGCAGGTTTTAGATACCTGCTGTCAATAAACTCCTCTGGAAATTTTCTTGGTCCATTTGGGATGATTTCACTTATAACCTGCTCCATAAGCCTTTCAATATCCTTTTCGGTCTTTGCATTTTTGACTTTCTTTCTCATCCCTGCAAGCTCTATCCTTTCTCTAACCAGATCACAGAGCCCTTCATAGAGAGGTTTTAGGTATTTCTTCGGGTCAAGACCAATAGCCGATAGGACAAGACTGTCAAGCCTCTGCCTGTCCTTCATCTTGACTTCTTCAAAGATGGGTTTGATGGGACGGGTAAGGAGTTTATCAAAGGCTTTAAGGATTTCTTCTTTTTTTGTTTTAGAAATATTTTGAGCAAGAGGAACTAACAAATCCTCGATATCAGGACCATAAAATGTCAGCAACCCTTCACCGAGATTTAATCGCCCTGAGAGTTCAATCCCCAAAAATGTAATGGTAGAATTTAAAATGGCTTCGTATATGGATTTTTCTTTTCTTAACTTTATCTGTCCTTCAAAGACTGTGTGGTCTGCCAAACATCCTTTATTTACAGGAAAGAAAAATCTTGCATTAATAAATTGATTGATTAAAAAATCTGCAGGCTCTCTATCTCCTATATCATACCAGTTTTTCCTGCCTTGAACAGATGGCACTTCTGTGAATGGTATCCCGCCCTTTTTATATTTCCCCCTTTCCTTAGTGACCTGTTTTTCGCCCCATTTAATATAATTAAGCGCCCCGATTTTCCTCTCTCTTAAAAGTGTTTTTTTGTCTTTTGAGCATTTAAAGACCTTTATTTTTAAATTTGCAGGGTCTACCTGAAGGGTCTCAATATCTTTAGTGGATTTTATCAAAGGCACTGTGAACTCATCCTCTATCTGCCAGTGAACTATTTTATCATCAGTTAAAAAGAAGAATTCGTTTATCCCTGCCTTTACCCCATATTTTATTTCTGCCACTTCTTTTAATGGTAAGAACTTATCGCTGCATTTGTCTAAAATCTCAAAATAAACATCCGGTGACCTTAAGTATTGCCCCCATTTTGCCGTTTTACCAGATGATTCAAGATTTAACAGAAGCTCTCCCTGCCTTACAACTCTGATTCTAAAGTCTTCATCTTCATAAGTGGCTATACCCTTCAAGGTATTCTCAAATTTTGTCCCTTTGAGCTTGAAATATTCAGAGCCTGTCCTTTCGATTTTATGGACAATTTTATCAAGTCCTCCCCACCTTCTCATGGCATCCATCTTCATGTCCCAGGGAATGAGGTCTTTGAGACGCTTTTTGAGCTTCACAAATTTTACGAGGTGGTTGTCCCTGTCTTC